>DAIPJX010000065.1:0-4882 GCA_036770065.1 Planctomycetota bacterium | reverse complement strand
CCCGATTCGGCTCCGGTTCAGGAAACGGCGGTAAAAGGCGCGGGCGGTTTATGAGCGACGCATTGCTTTCATCCTATATGTTCGACTTGCCCCCGGAGCTGATTGCGCAGCATCCGGCGGCGAAGCGGGATGCGTCCCGCCTCATGCTTCTCGGGCCGGACGGAACGACGGAACGCCATATTTTCGCCGATTTGCCGGAACTGCTCCGCGCGGGCGATATTCTGGTGCGGAACAACGTCCGCGTCTTGCCCGCCCGCCTCATTGGGAAACGCGCCGGCGGCGGCGGCGCCGAATTGCTTTTGGTCCGCCGCGAGAAACGCGGCGACGGCGAAGCGTGGTTGTGTTTGGCCCGTCCGGCCAATCGTTTCGGGGAAGGCAGGGATTTTTCCTTCGGGCCGAACGGCCGGCTCGTCGCTTCCGCGCTTGAACGGGGCGAACAAGGCATGGTGTGGGTACGCTTCAGCCTCGACGGCGATGCGTTTCTATCCGCGCTGGAACAGTACGGGCAGGTGCCGCTCCCGCCGTATATAGAACGGGCCGACAAACAACCCACCCAAGAAGACGCGGAACGCTATCAAACAACCTTTGCCAAGCATCCCGGCGCCGTCGCCGCGCCGACCGCCGGTTTGCACTTCACCCGGGAGCTGGACAGGCGGCTCGCGGAACGCGGCGTTCGCATCGTCGAACTGACGTTGAATGTGGGTCCGGGCACATTCCGGCCCATCAAGGAAGAGCGGCTCGACAACCACCGGATGGATTATGAATGGTATTCCATCCCGGAGGAAACGTGGGCGGCGCTTCAGGAAACACGGCGGCGCGGCGGAAGAATCGTCGCGGTCGGAACCACCTCGGTCCGTTCACTTGAATCGGCCGCGCGCGCGAATGGCGCGCTCTCCGGCTGGACAGATTTGTTTATCAGGCCGGGACATCAATTCCGCATGGTGGACGGGCTGGTAACGAATTTTCATCTCCCCGGATCATCCCTTATGGTCCTGATCTCCGCATTGGCGGGACGCAAGCGTATACTTGCGGCATATGAACAGGCGATTGCCGACCATTTTCGGTTTTACTCGTACGGGGACGCAATGCTGATATGGCCCCATCTGGAAGGCGCAACGTTCCATGCCTAAAATTTCCGTCAAACAGATTCGATACCTTTGTCGTCGCGTGCTGCGCGGGCTTGCCCGGGCCACCGGCACATCCCACCAAATAGCTCTGGGCGTGGCAATTGGGTTTTTCGTCGGCTGGCTGCCGATCATCGGCATCCAGATGGCGGTGGCGGTCGTGGTGTGCCAGATATTCCGAGCCAACAAGATTGTGCCGATTTTCCCCATTTGGTTGACCAATCCCGTCACCCTGGTTCCGGTGTATTCGTTCAATTATCATATCGGCTGGCTGATGGTCGGCGGGCCGCCGCTTTCGGACCTGGTTGTGGTGCTGAAGAAAATGGTCAGGCCGCCCATGGTCGGCGAAAGCATGGGGTGGTTCGAAACATGGTGGGGAGGAGTGCGCCATGCGTTCTCCGAATTGCTCGCCATGGGCTGGGAAATGCAATTGCCGTTGTGGCTCGGGTGCGTTATCGTCGGGTTGGCGCTGGCCATACCGTCGTATTACATCACGCTGAAGGTTGTCGATTCGTTCCGCGCCGCGGTCCACCGGAAACGCCAGGTGCGCCACGAACGATGCACAAAGGCTTTGACGAAGGATATGGATCGGTGCGCACCGAATGCATATACTACGGATGGGGGGAGCGGCGACGAGGCGTAATCAACCATGCGTGCATATATAATCAAACGGGTGTTATGGATGCTGCCGACCCTGTTCATCATTACCGTCGCGAGTTACGGAATGATGCGGCTGGCGCCGGGCGATCCGGTCAGGACAAGCTTTCTTGCCGGCGACTCGGCGGGCGCGGGCGGAGCGGGTGTGCGGCGCGAAGGCGAAAGCGCCGCCGCGCGCGAATTCCGCCGACGCTTCCATCTCGACAAGCCGTGGTACGTCGGATACTGGATGTGGTTGACGGGCGATTCCGAACGCGGACGCGGCGGAATCATTCACGGCGATTTCGGCGATTCCATCGTCATCAGCCTCGGCACGCCGGTCTGGGACGTGATTTCGGAAAAATTGCCCGTGACCGTCAAACTCAATTTCTGGTCGTTCGTCGTCATCTACTGCGTCTCGATAACATTTGGCCTCTACTCCGCCGTGTTCAAGGGATCGTGGACGGATCGGTTTTTCTCCGTGCTGTTTTTCATCCTCTACAGTCTGCCCGCGTTCTGGATAGGGCTGATGATGATCATTCTTGTTTCCAAATATGCGCCGTGGTGGCCGATCAGCGGGCTTTCCCAAACGCCGCGCATCGACGAAAGCTACTGGTCCGCGCTCGGACGAACCGCGCTTCATTACGTGCTGCCGGTGGCATGCTTGAGTTACGGCGGGTTCGCCAGTCTTAGCCGGTTCACCCGCGCGGCGGTACTGGAAACGATTCGCCAGGATTATGTCCGGGCGGCGCGGGCGAAAGGGTTGTCGGAATGGGCGGTCATCTTCCGCCACGTGTTTCGCAATTCCCTGATTCCCCTGATCACGCTCGCAGCCGGTCTGTTGCCGGGTCTTTTGGGCGGGAGCATGATTATCGAATACCTGTTCAATATCCCCGGCATGGGAACGCTGATGCTTCAGGCGCTGTCCAGCCGCGATTATCCCGTCCTCATGACAGTGATGGGATTCGGAACGTTCCTGGTGTTGGCGGGGATTCTTCTGTCCGACCTGCTGTATGCGGTCGCCGATCCGCGAATAACCTTTGAGTAAGAATAAAAAGGAGCGCCATGCGCCTCGTCGGAGAAATGCTCGCCCGCTACAAGCGCGTCACAGTAATGGGCCTTGGGCTTTTCGGCGGCGGGTTGGGCGCGGCGCGCTATTTCGCGGGATTGGGCGCTTCGGTGACCGTGACCGATTCGGCCGATCCGGACAAGCTGGCCGCATCGGTCGACGCATTGCGGGGCTTGCCGATCCGGTTTCATCTGGGCGGGCATGCGGATGAGGATTTCACGACGGCGGATTTGATTGTAACCAATCAGGCCGTCCGTCCGGATAACCGGTATCTCGCTCTCGCCCGCGCCGCCGGTGTTCCCATCGCCACCGAAACCGGCTTGGCGCTGGGCCTGAACCGCAGTCCCTGGATAGCCGTCACCGGTTCAAGCGGAAAATCGACCACCGCCTCGCTTATCGCCGAAATGATCCGTTTCCATGATCCGCTGTCCATGTTCGGCGGCAACATCGGCGGCGATCTTCTGACCCGCATCGAAAGCCACCCGCCCGAATCAATGCTCACCGTCGAACTTTCCAGTTTTCAACTGACGCATATCCGCGACGATTTCGCCTCGGGCCGCGCCGCGCCGCCGAACCTGGCGGTCGTGACGAACATCGCGCCCAACCATCTTGACTGGCACATCAATATGGACGAATACGCACAAGCCAAGCGGAACGTGCTCGCATTCCAAACCGGAAACGATTGGGCGGTCCTGAACGGAGAAGATCCGCTTCTCGCGGGATGGGCCTCTGACGCGCGCGCGCGGGTCGTTCTCTGCCGATACGACGATCCCGGAATGGATAACGCCTCTTTTGTGCGGGAGCGGGCGGTATGCCTTCGTCTGGGTGGGCGGGATGTTCTTTCCCTCTCCTTGTCCGACTTTCGGTTGCCGGGCGGGCATAACGTCAAAAACGCGCTCCAGGCGGTCGCCGCCGCGTACATTATGACGAATGACGCAGACGCGGTGCGAAAGGGATTCGCTTCATTTGGCGGGTTGCCGCATCGTTTGCAGATTGTGGGGCCGGACGGGCCGCGCGCGTTTATCAACGACTCGAAAGCGACAACGCCGGAAGCGGCGGCGTTGGCCTTGTCGGCGGTGGAGCGACCGTGCGTTCTTATCGCCGGCGGTTATGACAAAAAATCGCCGTTCGATGCGCTGGCGGCGGTGATTCAGGAAAAAGCGGCGGCGCTGGTCGTTGTCGGCGTCGCCGGACCGCGCCTTGCCGATGCGGTGGCGGCGACGGCATGCGCCAGGCCGGAAAACGCCGGGCCGTTGCCGGTGGTCGATTGCGGCGACGATTTTGAAAAAGCGGTTCGCACCGCGTGGGAGTTGACGCCCGAGGGCGGCGCTGTGCTGCTTTCGCCCGCCTGCGCCAGCTACGGCATGTTTGTCAATTATGAACAGCGGGGCGAAACATTTATAAAACTCGCCGAAGAATTGGGGTCGTCATGTTAGCAAACCTTTCCTCTGTCGCCTTTACCGGCATCGACGCCGTCCCCGTGGAAGTGGAACTGGATCTCGGCAACGGGTTCCCCGCCATGCGCATTGTCGGCATGCCGGACAAGGCGGTGCAGGAAGCGCTCGATCGAGTGAAATCCGCGATCAGGAACAGCGGGTATGAATTTCCCGCCAGCCGTCGGCTTGTCTTCAGCCTTGCTCCCGCCGAATTGAGAAAAGAGGGTTCGGTCTACGATCTTCCCCTCGCGCTCGTCACCTTGATAGCCAGCGAACAATTGGACGTGCGCCGCGCTGGAACATATTACTGCATGGGCGAACTGACGCTCTCGGGACAACTGCGGCCTGTACGGGGCGTTCTGGCGGCGGCGATTGCCGCGCGGGAGAAAGGGCTGGACGGCATCGTCGTTCCGGCCGGCAACGCCGCGGAAGCGGCGGCGGTGGAAGGCATCCGCGCGGTCGGGGTCGACACGCTGGCGGAGGCGGTTGGTTTTTTTGCCGGCACATGTGAACCTGAGCCGGCGGTTTTCCATGAAAAGCCGGAAGAGGCGGAAGCGGTTTGTTATTCCGACATGCGCGGCCAGCACGCGGTGAAGCGCGCCATGCTGATTGCGGCG
>DAIPJX010000064.1:0-10864 GCA_036770065.1 Planctomycetota bacterium | reverse complement strand
ACGAAAAATAAATGGCATTCCACTTGCTTCATTTTTACGTCAACACATTTGCTTGCATTGTATTCTGTATAATCGCGCGCCATGCGGCGCTCTCAAAGAAAATATTTGGTTCATTGTGTATTGCAAGACTCGCCAGTCTTGCCGGTGTTTCATTGTTTATAATGGAGATGCAGCTATGAGTCGAACCATGAACACGTCGGAGGTGGTGCCGGTCATTGCGGAGCTGGTCAAGAAGTCCTGTTATGAATTGAATGACAATTTCATGGATGCGCTTCGGGCCGCCTGCAAGAAGGAAGATTCTCCCTATGGCAGGGACACGCTGGATCTTCTTGTCAGGAACGCGGAGTACGCCAAGCGGGAGCAGATCGCCTGTTGCCACGACACCGGCGCGTGCGTTGTGATAATGGAGATTGGCCAGGAGATTTCCTGGACGGGCGAGCCGCTTATGGACGCGGTGAACGCGGGTGTCAGGAAGGGGTATGACGAAGGCTATCTCCGGAAGTCCATGGTTCGCGATCCGCTTGACCGGGTGAACACCGGCGACAACACGCCGGCCATTTTCCATCCCGAGATTGTTGCCGGCGACAAGGTTCATATTACGGTGATGCCCAAGGGCGGCGGCAGCGAGAACATGGGTGCGTTCTCCGTTCTTGTTCCCGCCGAAGGCGAGGAGGGGGTCAAGGATTTCGTTATGAAGACGGTGGAGTACGCGGGCGGGAAAACGTGTCCTCCCATTATCGTTGGCGTCGGCGTCGGCGGCACCATGGATTGGTGCGCGTGGATGGCGAAGAAGGCGCTTCTTCGTCCGATTGGCGAGCGCAATCCCGTTGCGCACTACGCCCGTATGGAGGAGGAGTTGCTTGAGCGGATCAACAATCTCGGCATTGGTCCTCTGGGTATGGGCGGACGGGTGACCGCTCTCGATGTGCATATCGATTATTACCCCACGCACATTACGTCGCTTCCGGTCGCGGTGAATTTGCAATGCCACGCGAGCCGGTATGCGTCGGCCGAAATCTAACGTATTGTTTTTCTTTTTTATTCTGAAGGAATATGCTCATGAATCCGTTCGATACGATTACCCAGCTTCACACGCCGCTTACAAAGGAAGACATGAAGAATCTCGCCGTCGGCGACGTTCTCGAGTTGACGGGGACCATATACACCGCGCGCGACGCGGCGCACAAGCGTATGCAGGCGGCGCTTGCCGAGGGCAAGCCTCAGCCGATCGATTTCAAGGATCAGTTCATTTTCTACGCCGGTCCCTGCCCGACCAAGCCTGGCCGCGCCATGGGGTCGATTGCTCCGACGACCAGCATGCGCATGGACTGCTTTGTCGAAATGACGTTTCAGTTGGGCATGCTTGGCATGATCGGCAAGGGCGATCGTTCCGATTTCGTTCCCGGCCTGTGCAAGAAATACGGCGGCGTTTATTTGTTGAGCATTGGCGGCGCGTCGGCGCTGATTTCGAACCAGGTGAAAAAGTGCGACATTGTGGCGTACGAGGATCTCGGCACGGAATCCATCAAGCGTCTCGAGGTTGAGAAGTTGCGCCTGATTGTGGGCATTGACACGTGTGGCAGGGTATTCCAGTCCGAGCAAATCGCGCTCTACAAGAGATAGAAAAGGGGAGAATATGAGGATGCTGCGTGCCTGGCAGTCGATAAGCCTGTTTAACCGCATCATGCTGGGTTTTATTCTTGGCATAGCGCTTGGTCTTGTTCTTGGTCCGTCCGCGTCGCATTTGAATTTTCTCGGCACGATTCTTGTCCGTTTGCTGACGATGGTGGTTGCGCCGCTTGTTTTGTGTTTGCTTATTTGCGCTGCCGCCGATGTGGGCGATTACAGGGCGCTTGGAAAAATCGGCATACAAACGGTCATTATTTTCATGGCGTCCACTTGTGTGGCGGTTGCGCTTGGCCTAGTGACGGCCAACCTGTTCAGCGTCGGGACCGGGGTGAATCTGGACATAACCCAGACGGCGGTTCAGCCGAATGTTTCGGTTCCGTCGGCGCTTGATACGCTTATCAACATAATTCCAAGCAATCCGTTTCAGGCGATGAGCACGGGCAATCTTCTCCAGATTATTTTCTTCGCCCTGTTTTTCGGATTTGCGCTGACGAAGTTGGGGGACAAGGGGAAAACCGTTCTCGATTTTTTCCGCGGCACATCCACCGTGATGGGCGAGATTACGTCCATGGTGCTTGAGTTCACGCCGTTCGGCGTTCTCGGGTTGATGGCGAATGTTGTCGGCATAAACGGCGTGACGATTCTTTTGCCGTACGCCAAGGCGATTGCGGCGACGTATATTTGTTGTTTCTTTGTCGTGCTGGTGTTGCAGGCGGTGATAATGGCCGGCGTTTTCGGCAAGATCAGCCCGATTCGTTTTTTGAAGGAGTTGAAGGAGCCGGCGCTGTTCATTTTCGCGACGTGCAGCAGCGTTGCGACGATTCCGTTGACGCTCGAGGGGACGAAGCGCTTGGGCGTGAGCGAGAAGGTGGCGAATTTCGTGATTCCGTTCGGCGCGGTGATGAACATGAACGGCACGGCGGTGTATGAAGCGGTCGCGATCATTTTCACGGCGCAGATTTACGGCATTGATTTGAGCGTTATGGAGCAGTGCATAGTTTTGTTGTCGGCGACGCTCGCGTCGGTCGGTACGGCGGGCGTTCCCGGTTCGGGTCTGGTGATGTTGACGATTGTCCTCGCGTCGGTGAATCTTCCGATGGAGGCGATTGGTTTGCTTGCCGGCATTGACCGCATTCTCAATATGGCGCGGGTGATTCCGAATATTCTCGGCGATGCGGCGGCGTCCGTTATTGTCGCGCGCTGGAACGGCGAGATGAACGACGCGGTTGCGCGGAAGGGCGCATGAGGCTTATGTAGGGACACTGAAGTTTTTACGACACCCCCTTCGAACGTTTTCGTTCGAAGGGGGTGTCGTTTGGCGGGTATGCGCTGCCGGTTTGACTTGTCCGGGACGGCTCTTTATACTGTATTTTCTGGATGGAGGGCGACGTATGCAACGGGAAGCGCGGCATGTTCCGCGCCGGGTATTGGTGACCGGCGGAGCGGGGTTTATCGGGTCGAATTTTATACGGCATGTGGCGCGGACGGTTCCGCGCCTTTCGATTCTCAACCTGGACGCGTTGACCTATGCGGGTGATCCCGACGGGTTGAACGATGTCGCCGAGTCGCTTGGCGAGGCGTACCGGTTTGTCCGGGCGGACATCAGGGACCGGGAGGCGGTGGCGCGTGTTTTTGCCGAATTCCAGCCGGACACGGTGGTGAATTTCGCGGCGGAATCGCATGTCGACCGATCCATCGATTCGCCGCTGGAGTGCGTCGAGACGAACGTCGTCGGCACGGTGAACCTCTTGATGGCGGCCAAGGCGTTATGGGGCGGAAGAACGGAGGGCGTCCGTTTTCATCAGGTATCGACGGACGAGGTGTACGGAACGCTTGGCGAGACGGGGTGTTTCACCGAGACGACGCGGTACGAGCCGTCTTCGCCGTATAGCGCGTCCAAGGCGTCGGCGGATCATTTGGTTCGCGCGTGGCATGCCACGTTTTGTCTCCCGGTCACGATCAGCAACTGTTCCAACAATTACGGTCCGCGGCAATTTCCGGAAAAGCTGATTCCCCTGATGATCTCGAATGCTCTGCAACGCAAGCCGCTTCCGGTGTACGGCGACGGGGGGAATATTCGCGACTGGCTGTATGTTCTGGATCATTGCGAAGCGGTTTGGTTGATTGTGACGGCGGGCGTTGTTGGCCGGACGTACAATATAGGCGGGAACAACGAGCGGGCGAATATCGAGTTGGTGCGCATGATATGCGACATATTGCAGCGGTTGAGGCCGTCCGTGGCGGGCGGCTACCGCGATTTGATTACGTTTGTTTCCGACCGTCCCGGCCACGATTTCCGCTATGCGATTGACTGCGCCAGAATTCGCGACGAACTCGGCTGGCGGCCGCGTCATGATTTTGCGAGCGGTTTGGAGGAAACGGTTCGCTGGTATTTGGACAATCGGGAATGGACGGAGCGGATTCGCCGGTTGAGATACGACGGCGCCCGGCTTGGACAACGGGAGTGACGTCGGGAAGAGCGCATTTTCTGATATATTTGAATGTGTTGCGTTGTTTTTTCCTCTGCGTCGCCACGGGCGGCCTCTGTATAATTGTGGGCTATTATGGTGAAAAAGTGGATTTTATGCGGTTTGAGTAAAAAAATCTTGCAATATTTCACATTCGGTGGTATGAATTTTGTTCACATTATGTATATGTGTCATATCACTCTCTCGACAATATTCTGATCTCGGCGTTGGCTACGCAGCCGCACCCATACACCAAAAACGAAACGATATCCAACGACTGCCCACAGGCCAGGAGCTCCGGCCTTTTGGTTCACTATCTCGCACAAGAGGAGGAACGAGCATGGCAAGGAAGACGTTTTTACTGGTATTGGTGTGGTTGTTGTCTGTTTCGGTGGTGACGGCGGCGGAGGAGTCCGGTCTCATAGGCAAGCTGGAAGGCCCCGCCATTGTCCGCGACGTTGCCGAGTTCCCCTCGAGCTTTGGCGAAGCGCCGGCGTTGGCGGAGCAGGTCAAGGCCGGGAAGTTGCCGGCGGTTGCGGAGCGTTTGCCGGTTCGTGAAGATCTTCTGGTGATTCAGCCGCTCAATGAAACGGGGAAATACGGCGGCAACTGGCGTCGCGCCTTTACCGGTCCGGCCGATCACGAGAACGGCAACCGTATCGTCAACAGCGATCAGATTCTCGCCTTCGATTACACCGGCACCAGAATCATGCCGTCCCTGGCCAAGGATTGGAAAGTGTCCGAAGACGGCAAGACCACGACCATTTATCTGCGCAAGGGCGTGAAATGGTCGGACGGCACGCCGTTGACGGCTGACGATTTCATGTTTTGGTACGATGATATTTACATGAACCGCCAGATCGTCGTCACGCCGTTTTTCGAATTCCAGGTCAACGGCAAGGACGGGATAATGCGGAAGATCGACGACTACACCGTCGCTTTCGAATTCCCCGAACCGTATGCGTTTTTCGTCTATCAGCTTGCCGGGAGCACGGCGGTCGGCGCCGGTTTTTCGACGCGCGGCGGTTTTCAGAACTGGGGCGGCTGCGTTGCTCCGGCGCATTACATGAAGCAGTTCCTGCCCAAATATTCTTCGGAGGAAGAGGTCACCGCCCGCGCCAAGGCCGAGGGCTATGACGGTTGGGTTTCCTGGCTGAGGATGAAGTACAGCTGGGCGCTCAATCCCGATCTTCCCGTTCTCACGCCGTGGAAAACGGTCAGTCCGATCAACAGCCCGATCTGGTCGATGGAACGCAATCCCTATTTCTGGGGCGTGGACACGGACGGCAACCAGCTTCCGTATATCGACCGCGTTACCATGACGCTGGCCGAGAACGCGGAAGTTGCGAATTTGCGCGCGATTGCGGGCGAGTTCGACATTCAGGAACGGCACATGCATTTGGCGAAATTGCCCGTCTTCCTGGAAAACCAGGACAAAGGCAATTATACCGTCCACCTCGATCCGGCCTCGAACGGGGCCGACTGCGGCATTCACGTGGGCACGTCGTACAAGGGCGATCCCGAGATTGAAAAGTGGTTGCGGAACGTCAATTTCCGTCGCGCGCTTTCGCTCGCCGTCGACCGCGATCAGTTGAACGAGGCGATTTGGCTTGGCGTCGGCACGCCCGGTTCGATTGCTCCGGCTCCGGACACGCTGTACTCGCCCGGTCCCGAGTACAACAAGGCGTGGGCCGAGTTCGATCTTGCCAGGGCCAACCAGATGCTCGACGACATGGGCCTGTACCAGAAGGATTCCGCAGGCTTCCGCCAGCGCCTGGACGGCAAGGGCCGTCTGCGTCTCGAGATGATCACGATTGGCGGGCAGTTCGTCGAATTCACCAAGATCGGCGAAATGGTCAAGCAGCAGTGGCGCGCAATCGGCATCGATCTCGATGTTCGCGAACTGGAACGCAACCTCGCGTTCACCCGCGACATGAACAACGAAAACCAGTTGCTCACATGGGCGACAGACGGTTCGGAAATGATTCTTCTGTTCCCGCGTCACGCGATTCCGGTCGATGCGGCCGAATCCCACATGGGGTATGCGTATGCGCGCTGGTACGCGTCGAACGGCGCCGCCGGCGAAAAGCCGGGCGAGGAAGAGATGCTCAGGGCGTTCGAACTGATGCGCAAGGCCTATGCCGGCAATGAAGAGGAACAGATCGCCAACGCCAGGGAAGTGTGGAAGATTATCGTCGACCAGGTCTGGACTATCGGCACGGTCGGCCAGTCTCCCGCGTTCATGGGCGTTCGTTTGGTCAAGAACAACATGGGCAACGTTCCCGCGCGGCAGACGAACGCGCAGCACACGCGCACGCCGTTCGTGTCGCAGCCGGTGACGTTCTACTTCAAGTAGCGCCGTTTCTTTTCAGCCGCTCCGGGGCGCGTTTCGTCTCGGGGCGGCTGGTGTTTTTTCCGGTTGGGGACAGTGTATGATTTCCTATATGGTCCGTCGTTTTTTCATGGCAATCCTGACGGTGATTGCGATTTCCATTCTCGCCTTCGTCATTATCCAGTTGCCTCCGGGTGATTACGTCACATCGTACATCGCGTCGATGTCGGCGTCGGGCAGCGCGGTTTCGGAGGGCGAGGCGGAGGCGCTTCGCCAGCAGCTCGGCCTCGACAAGCCCCTCTACATTCAGTATGTCAAATGGGCCGGCCTGATTCTCCAGGGCAATTTCGGCATGGCGATGGAATGGGGGCGCCCGGTGCGCGACGTTATCGGCGATCGATTATGGCTGACAATCGTCATATCGGGGGCCGCAATCGTCTTTACCTGGGTGTTGGCGTTGCCGATAGGGATTTATTCGGCGGTCAAACGCTATTCGTTCGCCGACTACTTTTTTACCTTTGTCGGTTTTCTCGGGTTGGCCGTCCCCGGGTTTATGCTGGCGCTTATTGTGATGTATGCGGGATTCTCCTGGTTCGGTTCGAATGTCGGGGGATTGTTCTCGGCCGAGTATATGGAAGCGCCGTGGAGCATGGCGAAGGTGTGGGACCTGATCAAGCATTTGCCGATCCCGGCCATAGTTCTCGGCGTCTCCGGCACGGCGCAGATGATTCGCATCATGCGCAGCAACCTTCTGGACGAACTGAGGAAGCCGTACGTCATGACGGCGCGCGCGCGGGGCCTTTCGGAGAGCCGGGTGATTATGAAGTATCCGGTCCGGGTCGCGTTGAATCCGTTTGTGAGCACGATTGGCTATTTGTTGCCGTATGTGGTGTCGGGCAGCCTTATCGTTTCGATGGTGTTGAGCCTTCCCACGGTCGGCCCGCTTTTGTTGAAGGCGCTGGTCGCGCAGGACATGTTCCTGGCGGGGACGATTATTCTTCTTTTGGGCGTTATGACGGTGATAGGGACATTTGTGTCCGATTTGCTTTTGATGTGGATTGACCCCCGAATCCGGTTGGGGAGGAACTGATGTCCGAAACAGGCGAAGACCTGCCGGTGGAAGAAGTCGGCGCCACCAGGGCGGAGGAAGAGAAGATCGCCGTCGCCACCCAATGGCAATTGATGTGGTGGCGTTTCCGCAAGCATAAGCTTGCGATGGGCGGGACGATAATTCTCATATTGTTTTATCTGGTCGCGTTTGGTGCGGACTTTTTGAGTTATGTCGATCCGGAAGCGTCGGAAGCGCATAGGTCCCTCATGAAGCCGCAGCCGATTCACTGGTTCGACAACGGCAGCTTCAGGCCGTACGTCTACAAGCAAATAGGCAAGCGCGATCCCAGGACGTTCAAGCGGGTGTATGTGCCGGATACGGAATCCAAGGTGTATATTGATTTGTTCGGCCATGGTTTTCCGTACAAGATTCTCGGGCTGATTCCGGCGGACCGGCATTTGTTCGCGGTCAAGGACGCGAAGCCGGGGGAAGTGCTGTTCCTTTTGGGCACGGACATGCAGGGCCGCGACGTGTGGTCGCGCTTGATGTACGGGACGCGGACGTCGATGACGATAGGTCTGGTCAGCGTTTTTCTGAGCCTTGTTCTGGGGGTGACCCTGGGCGGTTTTTCCGGATATTTCGGCGGCATATTCGATACGGTGGTGCAGCGCGTTATCGAGATACTCCGGTCGGTTCCGACCATTCCGTTATGGATGGGGCTGGCGGCGGCGTTGCCGAGCCACTGGTCGGTGAACCAGGTGTATTTCGCGATTACGGTTATTATCAGCCTGATCGGCTGGACCGAGCTTGCCCGCGTGGTTCGGAGCCGTTTCATATCGCTTCGCCAGGAAGATTTCATCATGGCGGCGGAACTGCTTGGTTGCGGCAAGACGCGGATTATTTTCCGGCACATGGTTCCGTCCTTTGTCAGCCATATTATCGCGGCGACGACGCTGGCGATTCCGGCGATGATCATTTCCGAGACGTCCCTCAGTTTCCTCGGCCTTGGCCTGCGTCCGCCCGCGATCAGCTGGGGCGTATTGTTGCAGGATGCGCAGAACGTCCAGGCGATTGTCATTTCCCCGTGGCTGCTGTATCCGGTGATTCCCGTCATTGTCGCCGTGCTCGCCTTCAACTTTATGGGCGACGGCGTTCGCGACGCGGCGGATCCGTACGGTTAAGAAGATGCGGGAGAAGCGGCCGCGAAGGCGGGGGTGTGGTGGAATTGTTGTCACAGGCATTGAGCGTCAGGAGATGTGGATGGGTGACGGAATGGGACCGGACACGCTGCTGTCAATCCGCGATGTGAAGACGTATTTTTTTCAGGATGAAGGCACGGTCAAGGCGGTCGACGGCGCCACGTTCGACGTGACCAAAGGCAAGACCTTGGGGATAGTCGGCGAATCGGGCTGCGGCAAAAGCGTGACGACGCAGTCGATTTTGCGTTTGGTGGAAAAGCCGGGCCGGATAGTCAACGGCGAGATTATGTTGAATCTGGCGGACGGGACGAATATCGATTTGATGGCATTGAAACCGGACAGTCCGGAGATGCGGCGGATACGCGGCGGGGAGATCGGGCTGGTGTTCCAGGAGCCGATGACGTCGTTTAGCCCGGTGCACACGATTGGCGATCAATTGGTTGAAGCCGTCATGTTGCACATGAAGGTGAGCAGGCGCGAGGCGCGGCAAATAGGCATAGAGGCGCTCCGGAGCGTTGGCATTCCGAAGCCGGAGCGGCGCATAGACGAGTATTCGTTCGAGTTGTCGGGCGGTCTTCGCCAGCGGGCGATGATTTCGGTCGCGTTGTCCTGCAAGCCGCGTTTGCTTATAGCGGACGAGCCGACGACGGCGCTCGATGTGACGACGCAGGCGCAGATTCTCGATCTTCTTCGGCGGTTGCAGGAGGAGAACGGGATGGCCGTCATGCTTATCACGCACAACCTCGGGGTTGTGGCGGAGATGGCGGACGACGTCGTCGTCATGTATTTGGGGCGCGTTGTCGAGGAGGGTCCGGTCGACGACATTTTCCATAATCCGTTGCATCCGTACACGAGGGCGTTGTTGCAGTCCATTCCCAGCATTGATTCTCAGCCCAGGGTCAAGTTGCCGACGATAAGCGGTTCGATTCCGCATCCGTACAATCGTCCGGGCGGTTGCCCGTTTCATCCCCGGTGCGAGTCGTATGTGGCGGGTCGTTGCGACAAGTCGGAACCGTCGTTCACGAAGGTGAATGAACGGCAGAGCGTGAGTTGTTTTTTATATGAAGGGGAAGAATCGTGACAGACAACAGTATGGGTGACGATCTTCTCCTCGATGTGAACGGGTTGAAGAAGTATTTTCCCATTCGTCGGGGCTTGTTGCAGAAGGTGGTCGGCAGCGTCAAGGCGGTGGACAACGTCACGTTTTTTTTGAAGAAGCGGGAGACGTTGTCGCTTGTGGGCGAGTCGGGTTGCGGGAAGACGACGACGTCGCGGTGCGTTTTGCGCGCGATTGAGCCGAGTGCGGGTCGGGTGTTGTACCGTAGCGTCAGCGGCAAGGTGCTTGATTTGGCGAGTATTCCGGCGGGCGGTTTGCGGCCGCTTCGGAAAGAGATGCAGATGATTTTCCAGGATCCGTTTGCGTCGCTCAATCCTCGCATGACGTTGTTGGACACGGTTGGGGAGCCGTTGTTGATTCACGGTGTCGGGAATGCGTCGGAGCGGGTGGATCGGGTTGCCGAGTTGTTGAAGCTGGTGGGGCTGAGGCCCGAGTTTATGCGCCGTTATCCGCACGCGTTTTCGGGCGGTCAACGGCAGCGTATCGGGATTGCGCGTGCGCTTGCGTTGAATCCGAGTTTGGTGGTTGCGGACGAGCCGGTATCGGCGCTGGACGTTTCGGTTCAGGCGCAGATATTGAATTTGATGCTTGATTTGCAGGGTGATTTGGGTTTGACGTATTTGTTTGTGGCGCATGATTTGTCGGTTGTCCGGCATATTTCCGATCGGGTTGCGGTGATGTATGTTGGCCGCATTGTTGAGACGGCGGAGACGGAGGCGTTGTTTTCCGAGCCTCTTCATCCGTATACGGAGGCGTTGTTGTCGGCGGTTCCGAAGCCGGATCCTCGTTTGCGTTCGGAGCGGATTGTATTGCAGGGCGAGGTTGCGGATCCTGCGAATCCGCCTCCCGGTTGTTATTTCAGTCCTCGTTGTCCGTATGCGGTGGATCGTTGTCGGGTTGAGACGCCGGAGCAGAGCGAGTTGCGTCCGGGTCGTTTTGTCAGTTGTCATCGCGCGTCCGAGTTGCACCTTCGCGGCGTCACGAGCAAAAAGACAGTGATGCCAACGGCATAAAAACAAGTGTATTCAGAATAAAAAACTGTGTCCGACACGGACTCGCAGGGGGTTT
>DAIPJX010000274.1:0-2976 GCA_036770065.1 Planctomycetota bacterium | reverse complement strand
TGTGCTGCAGTTGAATCTTCCCTAAATAAAACGCGTCAACGAAACGCCGGTCCTTTTGCAAAAGATGGATGGCCCGATCAAAAGCAGCGTCTATTTTTTCATGTTCGTGAGGTTGGATTGGACACATTATTTACACCATCTTTTGCTAGGGCTACGCGACAAGGGCAGGGGATGACGGCATTCCGTCGCACATCAACCGCCTTTCAACTGCAAAATAGCATACAAATCTCAGTTCAAAAAGACAGTTTAATCGCGGTACCCATACTGCCGCCGATGGTTTTGAGGAAATCACCTTGCATATTAGGGAAACGCCACGCCAACCTGGAAATAGGCGACCATTTCCCTCTCCAAATCATCCGTCCGGACTTCACCTTCAAGGACAAAAAGATCGAAAACTCAATGAAAAGCCCTTCGATGCCATCATCGAAGGGCTCCATTTGAAAATTGGTGCCGGCAACAGGACGCTGCTAGAAACATTTTGGGGCACCATTGCCCATCCCCGCCGCCATACCCGCCCAAATTCCGCCTACATTTCACGTTCGCTTCCACGCTTCGCTCACGACGGGCGATTTGGCTTTGATTTGACGGGTATTGAAGTATAATATGGAGGGTGAGAGCGGAAAGGAAACGCGTCTATGCGGATTTACCTGGATTGTTGCTGCCTCAATCGCCCATACGACGATCTGGAAAACGACGCAGTGCGAATGGAGGCGGAAGCGGTTGTCGCTATTATCGACAGGTGCGAAAACAACGGATGGGCGTTTTGCTCCAGTGACGTGCTGCGGGACGAAATCGAAAACAACCCCGATCCGTTCAAAAAACAGAAGGTGTTGTTGCTCTGCCGGGCGGCGTCATTTCATATCGATTTGACGCCCGCAATCGTCGCGAGGGCGAAGGAGCTTGAACGGTACGGCATCAAACCGTACGATGCGCTCCACCTCGCCTGTGCCGAAGCCGGGCATGTGGATGTTTTTCTCACGACGGATCGCAAGCTGAGGACGGCGGCGAAGAAGTCGGACTGCGCGATCAAGGTGGAAAATCCCCTTGTATGGCTGACGGAGGCGCTTTATGACGAACGCTAGTCTCAACGTGATCCGGGAAAAAGGTTTCCGTCTGCTGCTGGACGGTTTGGGCGCCGCCGGAACGGTGAATTTCCTGCGGCAGTTTGAAAGCGGAAGCGGCGATTATACCGAAGAACGCCGGGAACTGCTGGACGGAGCAACCATTGACGACATTGCCGCGCGCATTCGGCAACGCAAGGCACAGGCGAAACTGGCGGCACCGGTGGATCGTCCAGGTAAAGCCGAATAACACCAAGTAGCGTGTAATTTCAACAATATCATATGGTGCTATATATCTCGCCGAATCGCATAAATATCAAATCCAGTCGCATCAGCTATGCGGGCAAGATAGGTGATTGTATATACGGAAATTCCGTCTATCCAACCACGCAATCCTTATTCGCCGGAGGCTCAACGTACAATCTTGCCCTGCGGGGCCATATGCGTAATAGTGCGCCCTCCCTTCGCGCAACGCGATTTTGGGCTTTTGGGGCGGCGCTGACGGTGGAGCGGCAGTTTGTTTCCGCGTGTGGTGATCCCGCCCGGCGGGCGTCAATCCCGGGAATGTCGGCTGGCATCGGTGCCGACACGGCGGAACCGCTTTCGCCACTCACCGCCGACAGGTTGCGCTTCGCGCGTGCTCATGATACGCCGACATTGCAGGAACGTTCATCCTTTATCAGCGTTTCCCCTTCGGTGCATCCCAAAAGAAACGGGGTTGACTCATGCGGCCAACCCCTAAATGTGCTTCATACGCAAATCCGCCTATCCGTATCAGAACGACCACCCCACCCGCAAACTTCCGGTGACTCCGTCGCGACGCCCGACATGGCCTTGCACCCCCAGGTCGGCGGTGAATCGGTCGCGACGAACCGTCAGGCCGATTTCGCCGACTCCGGTTCCGCCCTTGAGACTTGGAACGCCGAAGTTGTAGCCGTAGGCTCCGGCCCGCGACTTGCCATCGAATTCATATTCGAAGGCAGCGCCCACGTAGGGGGCGACGCAATCGTTTATCGCGTAGGCGAAGCGCGCACCCGCCCGCGCGCGGTGCGAATCGTCGGCATCGAAATGAACGCGGTCGCCGGTGACGATTGCCGAATCGCTGTTTTGCCGCGACCAAAGGTATTTGGCCGACAGGTCGAGAACTGCTTTTTGGCTCAATTGCCATTTATAACCCATTCCGACATGAGCGCCGAAATAGGGGGAATTGATGTCGTATCTGGCCCGGTTGCCAAGCGCGTCGGTCAGGTCGCTGTGGAATTTGTTTTTCACGCCGCCGACGCGACCGGACGCTTCGGCGTAGAATCCGCTTTGCCAGTCATAGCGCGCAAGGACGCCACCGCCATAATAGCGGCTGTCGCCGTCGCCGCGTACCGAACCGGAGGCAAAGGCGTTGTGGGTATCGTAATCGGCGTAGCCCGCCTCGAAGAAAGCGCCCAGCAACAGCGAACCGCAGGGGCCGTTGTTGCGCCACGCCATACCGGCCAACATGGAGACGCCATCCACATCGACGTGGGAACCGGTCTTGTGGCGGAAATGTCCGCCGCCGACCGCGCCGAAAAAGGACGGGCCAGACCATCCCGCGCCAGTGCGTCCAAGGAATGCGTCGGCGGCGGCGAAGCCGTTGTTGACAATGAGATCCTGCCCCTGACGGACGAACGCCAAAGACGCGGTACGGCCTTCGGCGTGTGATTTGGATGCGGGATCGGCGCGCACCGCCTTTACCCTAACGACAGCGGCATCGGTTGTTGAAGAGTCGTACCCGAAATCATAGAGCAGTGTGGTTCCCTGGCGGACGGCTTCGCCGTTGAAAGTGACCGGCGTCCCGGTTGTGTCGTTGATAAGGGTGACGGAATTTCCGGGCGGCGTCCCGTGAATTGTTGAAAAGTTGAAAGATGGTCTCCCGTCGTGCCGA
>DAIPJX010000273.1:0-2982 GCA_036770065.1 Planctomycetota bacterium | reverse complement strand
GTGTGAGAGGACGGAAGGTAGGCCCATTATGAGCCTACCTTCCTCCTACTCGATATTGCTTCGTAAGTAGCGCTATTTCTTCTTGCCGGCTTTTTTCGCCGGTTTTTTCACCGCTGCCTTGACCGCCTTCTTCGCCGCCGCCTTTTTCGCGACCGGCTTTTTGGCGGCGGGTTTCTTCGCCGCATTGTTCTTGGCGGCCGCTTTCTTGGCGGTGGGCTTTTTGACGGCACCCGCTTTTTTCGCCGCGAGTTTCCCGGCACCCGCCTTGTTCCTGTCGATTTCGTACTGAGCGCAGGACAAACGCGCAATCGGCACCCGGTACGGCGAGCAGGAAACGTAGTTCATGTCAAGACTGCAACAGAACTTCACGCTGTTCTGTTCGCCGCCGTGTTCGCCGCACACGCCTATCTTGATGCCGGGACGGGTGGCGCGACCGCCTTCAATGCCAAGTTTGATCAAACGCCCTACACCCTGCTTGTCCAAAACCTGGAACGGATCGTGCTTCAGAAGCCCCGCCTTGTTCTCGTCGACATACGCAGGCAGGAAACGACCCGCGTCGTCACGCGACAGGCCGAATGTCATCTGCGTCAGATCGTTTGTGCCGAAGCTGAAAAACTCCGCCGTTTCCGCAAGCTGATCGGTCAGGAGCGCGGCGCGCGGCACTTCGATCATGGTGCCGACAAGATAACGGATCTTCGACTTGGCCGCCTTGATTATCGGGTCGGCGACCGAACGGATGCGGCTCGCGATCGATTCGAATTCCCGCACGGACATGGTGAGCGGCACCATGATTTCCGGATACACCTTCTTGCCCTTCTTCGCCACTTCGACGGCGGCGCTGATGATGGCCGTGACCTGCATTTCGAGAATTTCCGGATAGGTGACGCACAAGCGCGCGCCGCGGTGGCCAAGCATCGGATTGACTTCATGCAACTGCTCAATGCGGGCCTTCACTTTTTCGGTCGGCATATCGGCGACGCGGGCCAGTTCGCGGATGCCTTCCTCGTCCTTCGGGGTGAACTCGTGCAGCGGCGGATCAATGAGGCGGATGGTGACGGGCTTGCCGTTCATCGCTTCGAAAATACCCGCGAAGTCCTTTTTCTGGAACGGCAGAAGTTTGCCCAATGCGGCTTTTCTGTGTTCGACCGTATCGGCGACGATCATGGTCTGGATTGCGATCTGCCTGTCCTTGCCTTCGAAGAACATGTGCTCGGTCCGGCACAGACCAATGCCTTCCGCACCCATCTCGATCGCTTTTTTGGCGTCGGCGGGGCTGTCGGCGTTGGTGCGGACGGCAACAGTGCGGATTTCATCGCACCACTTCATCAGCGTTTCGAATTCGGCCGGCAGGACCGGATCTTTCAGTTGCAACTGTCCCGCATAAATCGCGCCGGTGGATCCGTCAAGGGTCAGCCAGTCGCCTTCACGGAAAATTTTGTCCCCGACAATCATTTCCTTTTGTTCGAAATGAATGTCGATGATCTCAGCGCCGACGACGCAGCACTTGCCCCAGCCGCGCGCAACCACGGCGGCGTGAGACGTCTTGCCGCCGGTGGCGGTAAGAATGCCCTGGGCGGCGTACATTCCCCCGACGTCTTCGGGGGACGTTTCCTTGCGGACGAGAATGACCTTTTTGGCCACGTGGTAGGCCGCTTCCGCGTCTTCGGCGGTGAAGACGATTTGGCCGGCGGCGGCGCCGGGGACGGCGTTGATGCCGTCGCCGAGCCAGGCGCTTTTCAGCTTGTTCTTGTCCGACTCGGCGATGACCGGATAAAACATGCGCTCGATGTCCTCGACCGTAATGCGGTTGATTGCGTCTTCCTTGGTGATCAGGCGTTCCTTGACCATGTCGACAGCGATTTTGAACGCGGCGGCGGGCGCGCGCTTGCCGGTGCGGCACTGGAGCATGAAGAGTTTTTCGTTTTCGACGGTGAACTCCATGTCCTGCATGTCTTTGTAGTGCTTCTCGAGCATGGTCCGCACTTTCTGGAGTTGGGTCCAGGCGGCGGGCAGGTATTTGCCGAGGTCGGCCAGCTTGAGCGGCGTGCGGATGCCGGCGACGACGTCTTCGCCCTGGGCGTTGATCAGGCAGTCGCCGAAGAATTCGTTTTTGCCGGTGGAAGGGTCGCGGGTAAAGCACACGCCGGTGCCGGATTTGTCGCCGGTGTTGCCGAAAACCATTTCCTGGACGTTGACGGCGGTGCCGTGGAGATCGAAGATTTTTTCAACCCTGCGGTAGGTGACGGCCTTCTCGGCGTTCCATGAACCGAACACGGCCTTGACCGCGCCCCACAACTGTTCCATCGGATCTTGAGGGAAGGGTTTGCCACCCATGTTTTCCTTGTAGTATTGCTTGAATTCCTGGCAGAGTTCCTTCAGGCTGTCGGCGGGGATTTCCGGATCGGTTTTGACGCCGAGCTTTTGTTTCGTCGCGGTCAGCATTTCCTCCATCGGTTCCTTGGACAAACCCATGGCCGTGGTGGAGTACATCTGGATGAAGCGGCGGTAGGCGTCGTAGGCGAAACGGGGATTCTTGGTTTTGTGGGCAAGCCCTTCGACGGAGACGTCGTTCAGGCCCAGATTCAAAATGGTTTCCATCATGCCGGGCATGGAACGGGCGGCGCCGGAACGGACGGAGACGAGGAGCGGGTTGTTGATGTCGCCGAATTTTTTGCCGGTAGCCTTTTCCAGCTTTTTCAAATTGGCCTGCACTTCCGCGTTCAGTTCTTTCGGAAGTTTTTTGCCCAATTTGTAATACTCGGCGCAGGTGTCCACCGTGATGGTGAACCCGGCCGGAACCGGCAGGCCGATGGAGGACATTTCCGCCAAGCCCTGCCCTTTGCCTCCGAGGATTTCTTTCGGAAGTCCTC
Organism: Planctomycetota bacterium; assembly: GCA_036770065.1. GTDB lineage: Bacteria > Planctomycetota > SZUA-567 > SZUA-567 > SZUA-567 > JAJBSZ01. The sequence continues at coordinate 112 of DAIPJX010000273.1, read as the reverse complement.
GTCCTTCGGCTTTCCCATTGCCGAAGAAGTATACGCGTTTCAACTGTTTCGCCATTGTTTCTCCTATGAAAGAAATCTACTCCAAAAAGTTTATCTTGTTGTATACTATGGT
>DAIPJX010000272.1:0-2986 GCA_036770065.1 Planctomycetota bacterium | reverse complement strand
TACAAAGCGAACATGGACATAGAAAACCCATGCGCTTTTCCGGCTGGCCTTGCGGCCTTTTCCTTCCCGAACTTTTTTCGTGGCGCCCTTTCTGGTTGTTTTCTATACTAGCCAGCCATGAGTTCCATATGTCCTCGCCATGTCGTCGTCGTCATGGCGGGGGAATTGTTTTTATGTAAAGGAAGCGCCATGAACAATGAGGATGCGAAAACGTGCATTGCGGCCGGGAAGACCTGTCTGGGCATTGAGCTTGGCTCGACCCGCATCAAGGCGGTTTTGATTGGCCAGGACAATTTCCCTCTCGCATCCAGCAGTTTCGAGTGGGAAAACCGCCTCGAAAACGGGGTCTGGACATACGACATGAATACGGTCTGGATCGGGCTTCAGAGCGTTTACAAGAGTTTGACGGATGATGTGCGCGCACGGTTTGGCGTTACGCTCGCCACAGTCGACGCGATTGGCATCTCCGCCATGATGCACGGCTATTTGCCGTTTGACAAAGACGGCAGGCAGTTGGCGCCCTTCCGCACCTGGCGCAATACGATAACGGAAAAAGCAGCGGCGATTCTTTCGCGCGAGTTCGCGTTCAACATACCGCAACGCTGGAGCATCGCCCATTTGTATCAGGCAATATTGAATGACGAAGCGCACGTCAAGGATATCGCGTACGCGACGACGCTCGCCGGTTATGTGCACTGGAAATTGACGGGCCGGAAAGTGTTGGGCGTTGGCGACGCGTCAGGAATGTTCCCGATAGACAGCGTTACGAATGGGTACGACAACAATGCGCTCGACGTGTTCAAGCGCTTGACGGCCGACAAGAACTATGGCTGGACACTGGAAAACATCTATCCGGAAGTCTTGGCCGCGGGCGACGAAGCGGGCTGTCTTTCCGGGGAAGGCGCGCGTCTTCTGGATCCGTCCGGCACGCTTAAGGCGGGCATTCCGCTGTGCCCGCCCGAAGGCGACGCGGGGACGGGCATGGTCGCGACGAACAGCGTTGCGCCACGCACAGGCAACGTCTCGGCGGGCACGTCCATTTTCGCCATGATCGTTCTGGAAAAAGCGCTGTCCAAGCATTATCTGGAAATAGACATGGTGACGACTCCGTCCGGCAAGCCGGTCGCCATGGTGCATTGCAACAGTTGCACATCAGACCTCGATGCGTGGATGGGCATGTTCGGCGAGGTTCTCGCCGCATTCGGCTCGACGCCGGCGAAGAGCGCATTGTACGATACATTGTACAATAAGGCGATGGAAGGCGCGGCGGACGGAGGCGGCATGATTTCATTCAATTATTACTCGGGCGAGCCGATCACGGACACGGAAGACGGCAGGCCGCTGTTCGTTCGCCGTCCCGACAGCAGCATGAGTCTTGCCGCGTTTATGCGAGTCCTGTTGTATTCCACGGTCGCAACGCTCAAGATCGGAATGGACATCCTGACCGAAAAGGAAAACGTCCGGGTCGAACAACTGTTGGGACATGGCGGTTTGTTCAAGACAAAGGCGGTTGGCCAGCATATCATGGCCGATGCGCTGGATGTCCCGGTTTCGGTGATGGAATCGGCGGGCGAAGGCGGCGCGTGGGGGATTGCCCTGTTGGCGGCGTTTTTGCGCCGGACCGATTCGGGGCAAACTCTGGAGCGCTTCCTTGAGGCGAATGTGTTTGCGTCGGCCTCGGGCGAAACAGTCGAACCGGACAAGGTTGGGCGCGCCGGGTTCCTTGCTTTTATGGACGGTTATATCAAGGCGCTTCCGGTTCAGCAGTGCGCTGTCCGGCAGTTGCGATAGCCGGAGGAAACATTTTTTTTCCCCACCTGCGTTTTTTTGTGCTTTCCGTTTTACGGCGGAAAGCACACGTGTATTTCCCCGTATTTTCTCCCCTTTCGCGTATATCTTCATCACAACGATAGCTTGTTGCGACGCGTCGATTTATCCACAGAATACCACGTTTTTTCGGCAAAGAAGGATGCGGGATTTGCCGGGACAAGCTTGTTTTTGTAACGCAATTATTTTTACATGAGAGAAATTTCCGACGACCGCGTCGCATTGTGCGAAAACGGCGTATGTCCGGGATTATGGATTCGCTGGTTTCTGTCGTCATGAGCTATGACGGTAGGCGGTTTCCGTATCGGCGGTTTCTCAGAGGAGACACGATGAAAAAAGCAACGCTTCGTTGTTTGTGTGCCGGGTTGTTTCTGTTTATTTTGTCTGTGGGCATACCGATGAATTATTCTTTGGCTTCCGATCGTATTGCGACGAGCGTTGACCAAAAAGTCAGCGCCGCCACGGTGATGGTATTCATGGAGTATGATGCCCCGTATGAGAATCGTTCAAGCTGGGGTACGGGGTTTGTGATTGGCGACGGTTTGATCATGACGAATGCTCACGTTGTCACCGACAATATGCCGAAGCGGATTTACGTGCAGAATGGGATGATGCCAGCGACAGAGGCTCGGGTTGTATCGTCCAGATATGACACGGCGGATTCGGAGATGGTTATCGGCATTCCCGGCGCGAGTTATTATGATGTGGCGATATTGTCGTTTACTCCGCCGGCCGGGGTTCGTTTGCCTTCGTTGCCGTTTTCATTAAACACTATGCCGAGCCTTGACGTGTTTGCGTATGGGTATCCGAATTCGAATCAAGGTATGCGGTTGTCTCGGTATACGGGGCGTTCTGTTCCGTCTGCGCGTCAGACGGTGAATGGCGGTCAGGTGAATGAGGTGATTCAGTCGAGTCCGTCTCTTCTTATGCATGATGCGTTGTGTATTGAGGGCAATAGTGGCGGTCCGTTGGTGAATGAGCGTGGCGAGGTCGTTGGTATGCAGACGTGGAGCACGTCTCCCGATTATGACAGCATTGTGACGTCGTTTGCCATTGGGAGTCATGGTCTTCTTGCGTTTGCGCAGAGTGTTGGCGCTCGCCCGGCGATTGCGAGTTAGTATCATGCCGAAGGCGGCTGAGCGCTTATCCTGAAGAGAAG
>DAIPJX010000063.1:0-10985 GCA_036770065.1 Planctomycetota bacterium | reverse complement strand
GGAGCGGTGGACGGAAAACCCGTATTGGCAGTATTTCTGCGGCATGAAGTACTTCAAGCATGAAATGCCCATCCATCCCACGTCGATGACGCGGGGCGCACTTCAGATGTCGGAAGAGGACCGAATGCTGATGTCTCCCGGCGGGATGATCACCGGCCCATCCGGAACAGGACGCTTGTTCATGAGATCATCCAGAAGCTCGGCCGCTTTCATGCCGAGAAGCACGCGATCGAAAGGAACGCTGGAAAGGGGTGGCGTCGACAGATGGCAGAGGAGATATTCGTCGTCGACGCCGACGACCGCCGCTTGCCTGGGAACATCGATACCCAGCATATTGCAGGCGTGGGTGAGTTTAACGCCGATGACGTCGTTTGCGGCCATAATCGCGGTCGGTTTGGGAAGCGACGCCAGATAGCGGCGCAATTGTCCGGGACGCGCCTGTTCGTTCCACCATTTTTCCGGGCGAATGAGAGTGGCGATATGCGACGGGTCGACGCCGGTGCCTTTGGTAAAGCCTTCGAGACGCCGTTCCGACCAACGGGTATCGTTAATGCCGCAAAAGGCAAAATTTGAAAAGCCGTTGTCGAAGACGTGACGGCCGATTATTGTGCCTGTCATATAATTATTGTTGATGACTTTGTGCAACTTCGGCGAATCGATGGTTTGAGCGATGTCGACTATGGGGAGTCCGGTTGCAATGAGCAGTTCCGCCTGTTCGGGATCGTGGAGTTCGGTGATGATGCCGCTGCCTTTCCATTCGCGGATATTGCGTACTTCGTCCAACGTCCAGAAGGCGCCGTGCAGTCGCCATGCCGGATGCTGCTTTGCAAACTCGATAATGCCACGCGCAATTCCCTGCTGGTGGGCACCGACCAGATTGAAATAAAGCGCGACTCGGTGCTGTTGCATGAAGCGCTCCGGAGAATAGATGCGATTGCCGGAAATACACTGCCGTAACTATACGGAAAACGCACAGAGAAACAATCCTTTTTTGAAAGGGAATGCCATGAAACACACACTCTATGGAAAAGCGGAACTGTTTGTGTTTGCATCGCGGGAGGAAATGGGAAGGCGGGCGGCAAGCGACGCGGCGGACTGTTTGCGGACGCTTCTCGCCGCCAGGAAGGAAGTGAACGTGATTTTCGCCTCGGCTCCGTCGCAGAATGAATTGCTTGCCGCTCTCGTGGCGGAACCGAGCATTGCCTGGGATCGGGTGAACGCATTTCATATGGATGAATACGTCGGCCTGCCGCATGGAGACAGCCGGTTGTTCTCCAGTTACCTGACAAAAACGATATTCGGCAAACTGCCCTTTAAGACGGTTAACCTGATGAATGGCCAGTCCGATGCGCGGGAGGAATGCTCCCGCTATTCGTCGCTGTTGCGGGAATGCCCGCCGGATATTGTCTGCATGGGCATCGGGGAGAATGGTCATATCGCGTTCAATGATCCGTCTGTGGCGGATTTTGAAGACACGGAACTGGTCAAGCCGGTCATGCTGGAGGAATCCTGCCGTAGGCAACAGGTTAACGACGGTTGTTTTGCCACGCTTGCCGATGTTCCGACGACCGCAATAACCATGACCATTCCGGTGCTGATCCAGGCAAAAAACATGTTTTGCGTCGTACCTGGCGCGCGCAAGGCCGATGCATTGCGCGCGGCCATGACTGGACCCGAATCGGAGTCATGCCCGGCCAGTATTATGCGGCGCCATGAGGGCGCCAGGATTTATGCCGATACCGATGCGGGGGGTGAATTGTAAGATGCGGGTTTTGCGTACTATGTATGAGGCGCGTCTACGGGACGACATTCTGCCCTATTGGCGACGCCATGAGGACTATGTGTTCGGTGGGGTTTGCAACTGCCTAGACAATAGCGGCGGAACCCGCCTGAGCGACGATAAGTTTTCCTGGTCGCAGGGACGGTACCTCTGGGTGCTAAGCCGGCAATGCGCGTTGCAGGAAGCGGGGGTGAATCTTGGACGCGATCCGGTTGATTTGCGGAGCGCCATGGACAAAACGTTCGGCTTTCTCGTTGACCGGGTTTTGTCGGCTGAATATCGTTGCCATACGGTTCTTTCCCGTTCCGGCAATCGGAAAAAAAGCGGCGAAGAGAATATATACACCGACTGCTATGTTTTGTCCGGGCTGTCCGAATACGTTCGAGTGACGAACAGTCATGAAAAAATTCCGCTGCTCGATGCGGTGTACCGGAGTATTTTCGACCGCGTTATGCACAATGCGGTTCGGACCGATCCGTACGCTATTCCGGCGGGGTACCGGGTTCATGATTTTTTCATGACCATGGTGAATACGGTTGCCGATTATATAGCAATGCGCAGGTATTTCGGCCTAGACGCCGGTGAAGCCACCGCCTTCACCGGCGCGAATATCGACGCCATTCTCGACGACCTGTGGCGCGACGGTTGTGTGCGGGAATATGTTTCGGGCGACGCGCAGTATCACCCCCGTCTTCTGGATCGTCATCTCGCTCCGGGGCATATGCTGGAAAGCATGTGGTTTTGCGCGGAATTTCTGAATCAGACCTCCAGGGACGCATTGGAACAGCGTTTGGGGCGTATTCTCCAGACGGTGCGCTCGGCGTTTGATCTTGGTTGGGACGCGGAGTGCGGGGGATTGCTTCGTTTTGTGGATCGCGATGGCGGCAAACCGCATGGACAATTGATTGGCGACAGCTTCGAAGAACAGATTCGCGGCGGCTGGGACGGAAAGTTATGGTGGGTTCATGCGGAAGCGCTTTTTTCGCTTCTGTATATGTATTCGTTGACCGGCGACCAGACATTGCTTGAACGCAATGAGCGTCTGGCCGATTATGTGTTTTCCACCTTTCCTTCACCAAATACCGGAGAATGGATTCAAGTGCGTCGCCGCGACGGTTCTCCCGACGAGAGAATCGTCGCGTTGCCGGTCAAGGATCCGTTTCATGTTGCGCGAAGCTTTTGTAAAATTATCGCGTTGCCGTGATCGTTTTAATCCAATGCTTCCAGTTCAACCAAACAGCGTTCAATGCGCTCGCGCAGGCCGCCGGGGACGGCGTGCGTCGTCGCCAGTTTGCGGCGGAGTTCGCGGGCTATACGGAGAATGCCGGCAAGCTCGCTTTTGCGGTTGGCGGCGCCCATCTCCATCTCCGATTCAGTCGACTGGGGGCGGAGATATTGACGGATCTCGCGACGGATTTCAGGATCCTCCGCATCGCTCTCGAACGCCTTGCGATGCAATTCCTCCATCTTTTCCTCCGGCATCTCTTCACGTCTGCGGACGCGATCAAGCAACTCAACCGTTTGGAAATCGGGAATCCCGGATACGGCGGCCTTTTCCTTGTCGTCTTCGAAATCGTGAAGGCGCTTCGACTCGTATTTCTTCATATAATTGTAGCTGATCATCAGCTTCTGCACCGTCGGCTTTTTCAGGCCAAGCTCCCGTGCGCAATACACTTCGAAATCGTCGTAGCCCCACTCCTTGTAGTCGCCGCCATACACTACGTCATTCAACAACCGCCCCAACTCGATCCATGAGGCGCGGAACTGCCGAAGCGCCAACATCACCTGGTGGCGGAGCGTCCCTGGATCCAATTTGCCAAGCCGGGCATCAATTTTATCAACGCTTGTACTGGTCATGTTTCACCTTTTGCAATGCAGCCAATAAATTATGGAAAGAATAGTATAGCTATTTGCGGCAGCCAGGCAATCCCGGGAACGCATTTTTCCGTCTCAGGCAAAAGTGCTTGTGCGGAAGCGAAATCTGCTATACTATTCATGCCATTATCTATCATGGCGGAAGGTTTTCCCACTGCACAGCTAAAGAGGATATATATGGCTTCCTGTACTTCATGCGGCATAGGTCTGGTCGGAGCGGGCATCGTCGGCGGCGGCGTCGCCGAACTGCTCATGACCCGGAAAAATTTACTCGCGCGGCGCGCCGGCCTTGCTCCCAACCTCGTTATGGTCGCGGATAAAGATATGAAACGCGCCATCTCCGCCGGCGTTCCCGCCGAAAAGGTGGTGGATAATTACCAAGACCTTATCGCCAATCCCGAGGTCAAGGTGGTGGTCGAGTTGATGGGCGGCGTCGGCGTCGCCTATGACGTGGTCATGGCCGCGCTCAATGCGGGCAAGCACGTTGTAACTGCGAACAAGGCGCTTCTGGCGGAAAAGGGCAAGGATATTTTCGCCCTTGCCAAAGAAAAGAACCTGATCGTCGCCTTCGAAGCGGCTGTGGCGGGCGGCATCCCGCTTCTTCTATCGCTTCGCGAAGGTTTGATCGTCAACCAGATGCAATCGCTCCTGGGCATCGTCAACGGCACCTGCAATTACATCCTGTCCGAAATGACGGCGACGGGGCAATCGTTTGTCGATTGTTTGAAAGAGGCGCAGCGTCTCGGTTTTGCAGAATTCGATCCGTCCGCCGATATCGACGGCAAGGATTCGGGGCATAAGCTGGCGCTTCTGGCGGCGCTGGCGTTCGAGACGTGGGTTGATTTTCCTTCCCTGCATATCGAAGGTATCCGCGACATCAATGACGAAGACATTCGTATTGCAAAAAGCCTCGGCTATACGGTAAAGCTTTTGGGCGTTATCCGCACCGATCCCGAACCGGTTGCGGCGGAGAAGGGCGGGCGCGGCGATGCTGGAACGCCCGGACGCCTATTCCTTTCCGTTCATCCGTCGCTTCTCAAGAACAAGGATCCAATGGCGACCGTCTCCGGCAGCATGAACGCGGTCAAGACCGAGGGCGACGCTGTGATGGAATCCATGTTCTACGGACGCGGAGCGGGGCGGTACCCGACGGCGTCGGCGGTGGTGTCGGATATCGTCGCTGTGGCGCGGGCAGTCGCGTTCGGCGGCGTCGGTCCCTCTTGGTATCCGCCGGAAACGAACGCATACGCGATCGCGCCCATCGAGGACTATGTAGCGCGGTATTATATCAGATTCGTGGTACGGGATAGGCCCGGCGTCCTCGGCGTCATCACCACGTCGTTTGGCAAGAACAATGTCTCCATCGCCGCTTTTCACCAGTTTGAAAGCGAATTGCCGGACGGCGGCCTAGCTTCGGTTTGCCTGTTTTCCCATGAAGCGCGGGAAGGCGATATCAAGGCGTCGCTCGAGGAAATTCAGCGCATGGACTTCCTCCACGGCAAGCCCACGCTGATCCGCATTGAAGAATAGTGCAACAGTGTGACGCTTCATTCTCCCAGCGTCTCCGGAGCGCTGCTGATTCGGATTTGACGGATGTTCATTTGCGCTTCTCTGGCATAACGTAGTAGAGGAGAACGTCATGGTGGAACAAAGAGAAGGCATTGCCAAACGGACGGTTCGAGGGGCCTGCTCCTGGTTGTACGGCATGGCTTTTCGACGCGGGTGGCCACGATGGTTTTTTCTCGGCGTCGTCGCGACGGTGTTTTTTATTATAGCCGTGCTGATGCGTGACGGGGTGGATTATCGCGGCGATCCGTCCATGCTTGTTCCACGTTCGGCCATGTTTTATGCGGAGACGAATAAATTACCGTTGCTGCTTGAAAAAATGAGCGGATGGCCGGTATGGCGCGAGCTGCCCGTCGCCTCCGATCAATGGAGCCATATCCACGTTGCTCTGGCCGAAATGCTGGGCGCAAAAGTGGCGGGGCTGGGCGCCCGCTTGCCGCTTGGCTGGATTGGCGGTGCGGAAAAGGCCGCTCTGGCCATTGTTGCGGGCGACAACGGCGATCCTGAATCATGGGCCGTGTATTTATCCGTTGCCGATGCGGAAAAAAAACTTGAAAGCATCAGGCTTGAATCCGACCTGACTTTGCTCCGCGCGCCGGGGATAGGGACGCCGGGCGTGTACGAGTTGGCTGGGCGGATGGAAAACGACGGCGTTCTCTTTGTGGGAGTAATGGGACCGTGGCTTGTCATTGCGTCCGACAGTCGGCTCCCCGTGTTTGCCCTGGATACTACGCGGAGTTTCGCGTTTTCCCTTGGGCGATCGGGTATGCTGCAATCATGGCGTCGCGGTATGGTATTTCGCGGGGCGTTCAACCCGACATATTTTTCCGGGCGTTCAGGCTCCGGGCCTTTGTCGACGCTGGCGGGGTGGATGTCGCCGGACGCGAGGTGGGGCTATACGGGCGAGACAGGGCGGGACGGCGCTGTCGAACTACGCTTGAATGGCGGGAAAATAGCACCCGACGTTGGTGACGGCGGCGTGCTGTGGCCTGTCGTGAAAATACTGTTGTCCGCTCTTGCGGTTCTCTGTTTAATTCTCCTGCTTGGCACAGTGTCCGTCATGATTGGTCTGGGCGGGTGGTATAAATACCTTGCCATGCGCGCGGGAATATCGCCCCGGAAAATGCCCGCATCGGCCGAACCGAGCCGGGCATTCGCTGAAGACGTTGGTCTGGAAGTGGAATCGAAAGTGGTCGAGCAACCAGCGCCTGAAAGCCCTCCTGCCGAACACGGAACAGATGAACAGAAATAAAAAAAGGACGCCGGGAAGGCGTCCTTTTTTTATTGTGCCGTGAATCATGCCTCAGGTTCCCATATCCCAGCTGGACAGGTATTTTTTCTGTGCCGGAGTCAGGGTGTCTATCTTGATGCCGAACGCTTTCAGCTTCAATGCGGCGACCTGCTGGTCAATCGCCTTCGGCGGGGTGTAGACGGCGTTGTCCAGCTTGCCCCGCATCTTGACGCACCATTCGGACGCCAGCGCCTGCGTCGCAAACGACATGTCCATAACTGCGGCCGGGTGGCCTTCGGCGCAACCAAGATTGACAAGACGACCGTCGGCCAAAACATACACGGACTTCGACGCGGTCAACTGATACTGCGTCATGTCGACGCCGCGAACGTTCTTCGTCACCTTTTTCGCCAGTTTCTTGATGCCGACCAAATCGATTTCGATGTCGAAGTGGCCCGAGTTGGAAATAATCGCGCCGTCCTTCATCACCTTGACGTGTTCGGGGCGGATAACGTGCATGTCGCCTGTGACCGTGCAGAAGAAGTCGCCGAGACGCGCTGCTTCCATCATGGGCATGACCTGGAAACCGTCCATCGCCGCTTCGAGCGCCTTGATTTCGTCAACCTCTGTCACAATCACTTTCGCGCCGTGGCCGCGCACGCGCGCGGCAAGGCCGCGACCGCACCAGCCGTAGCCCGCGACGACAAACACCGATCCGGCAATCAGCTTGTCGGTGGCGCGAATAATGCCGTCCAGGGTGGACTGGCCCGTGCCATAGCGGTTGTCGAACAGATGCTTGGTGTCGGCGTCGTTGACGGCGATGACGGGGAAGGGCAGAACGCCGTCTTTCTGCATCGCGCGCAGACGAATGACGCCGGTGGTGGTCTCTTCCATCGAGCCGATGACCTGCTTTTGCAGTTCTTTGTGTTTGGTGATAATGGCCGAGACGAGGTCGGCGCCGTCATCCATCGTAATATTCGGCTTGTGGGCCAATGCGCCGGCGAGGTGGGCGTAATAGCCTTTGTTGTCAACGCCGTGACGGGCGAAAACGGGAATGCCGAAGCTCTTGACCAGCGCCGCCGCAACGTCGTCCTGGGTGGAGAGCGGGTTGGACGCGCACAGAACCAGGTCGGCGCCGCCGGCCTTGAGCGTGCGCATAAGATTCGCCGTTTCGGCGGTGACGTGCAGGCATGCCGACATTTTCATGCCCTTGAGCGGCTTTGTCTTGGCGAATTTTTCACGAATCTGGGCAAGGACCGGCATGTCGCGATCGGCCCAGTCAATGCGCTTGACCCCATCCGGCGCTTTCTTGATATCAGCAATGTCGTACTTCATTTCTTCTCCTAAGCAATAAACAATCAGAAATCAAAGTTTCTGCAAACCTGCCGCCAACATGAGCGCTCCTGAGACAAACAATATGCTGCCAAGCGCAGTGTAAAAAAAGCGCATTCCGGCATATCCGACAATGCTCGCCATCCTCTGGGCTTTCCGGTGCTTCATGAACCACTCCACTTCCCGAATGGCGCACACCGCCGAAAACAGTCCGGCAGCCATTATGATAACGGGAAGCGCCACATGTTCAATCATCGCCCGTCTCCATCCGGATGATCCATGCAACGTACAAAAACGGGAAAGAACCCGGACGGGCGCTTTCCCGAACGTTTGCCGCTCTCTCGCCCGACCGGCTCTGTCGGCGTTACGACGCTTCCGCGTCATTGGGGGCCAGGCACACCTGAAGCGAAAAATCATGGCCTGCGCCTTCAAACGCGACCACAATGTTGGACGTGCCCGGAAGGTGCTCTATCTCATGCCCGGGACCGGTGACGACCTCGGGAATGTCAATGGTGAAGTGATACTTGGTCCTGACCAGGGACGCTTTCGCCTGGCCTGCGATCATGTTGATGATTTCACCCGTTGCGTCCTTGATTTCCTGCGTCAGCTCGGTGGCGGGGGGTTCGCCCAGCATATTGCCGACAACCTGGCAGGCCAGTTCGGACGACATGCTGATGACCACGCTTCCGGCAGCCGTTCCCGACATCTTCATAACGCCGGAAATGTCGCCAAGCGTCTTGTAGTCGTCTTTGAGGAAAATCTTTTTCCGGGCGATCTCGACCCGGCACATGGACGAAAACACGTTTCTCGTTGCGTCAATGAAAGGATTGATAAACTCGACATTGACTGTCGGGCGGGTGTTCTGACCCTTTTTGATGGTGCCGGCGATGGAACGAATAACGTCGTCGGGATTGAACGGTTTGTTGATGACCCCGACCGCGCCCGCCTTGATGCCGGCGAAGGTGGTGCCGGCTTTGATCTTGGGGCAGAGGAGAAGGACGGGAACCCTGGGAATCCGCGCCTTGGAGGCGTAAACGAATTCGGAGCATTTGCCCGGATCCGTTTCCCAGTCCACCAGAACGACGGACGATTCGTCCATGGCGGCGGTCAAGTCGTTCACCGTGACCGCGTGAACAAACTCGATGCCGGGAATTTTCCGCATGTGGAAAATCCCTTTTATCATGTTGGGCGTCACCGCCGTATCGGATACCGTAATAAGTTTCATGAAAAAGCGATTCCTGGTCAAATCCAGCGCCAAATTGCTATAGCAACGCGAATGGTGCAATCACAAACTTCACTCACGTCAGGCCGGCTTGAGGAACGGCTCCAATTTGGATTTGACGATTTCCGGCGTAAACGGCTTGACAATATAATTGTTGGCGCCCGCCTTGATTGCCGCGACCACATTGGCCTTTTCCGCTTCGGTCGTAACCATGATGACCGGGAGCTGGGTGCTGGGTGTGGTCTCCCTGATTTTTGTCAAAAAATCAAGCCCGTTCATGTTTGGCATGTTCCAGTCAGTTAGGACCATATCCACATCGGGATGGGCTTTTAACTGATTCATCCCTTCAATCCCGTCGCCGGCTTCGACAATGTCTTCGTAGCCGCTGGATTTGAGAATGTTGGAAATAATACGCCGCATCGTCGATGAATCGTCAACTACCAGGATTTTCATTGTCCCGTCTCCCACGGTTTTTTCTTGGTTATGGTACAGAACGCTCCCGCCGTCTGTTATGGTCTGGCGGACTCACTCTACCACAGTCTATATCGCCTGTCGAACGCATTTTCTTGAGTTCAATTTTTACCGTTGGCCTAGTCGGTTGTTCGCCAACAGGATCCGCATCACCACATTCGCTACAGAAAAGATAACACCGAATCGGTCACTTTGTCAAGAGGGACAATTTTTTCCACCGCCCCCGCTTTGATGGCTTCCTTCGGCATACCAAACACGACACAGGATTTTTCGTCCTGCGCGATATTCCTGGCGCCTGCGTCCTTCATGTTTTTCATCGCGTCCGCGCCGTCCCGGCCCATGCCGGTCAGCATAACGCCAATTGCGCTCGAACCCACATTCTTGGCAACGGAATTGAACAACACTTCGACCGACGGTTTGTGGCGGCAGACAAGCGGGCCATCGCGCGTTTCCGCTTGCCATTTGCCGCCAGCCTTGCGAATAAGCAAATGCAAATTGCCGTTGCCGATAATGGCACGGCCCTGTTTGACTTCCATCCCGTCGACCGCCTCCAGGACTTCAATCGGCGTCTGCCTGTTCAAACGTTCGGCAAACGCCTTGGTGAACATACCGGGCATATGCTGGACAATCAGGATAGGGGGGCAGTCCACCGGCATTTTCTCCAGCACCGATTTCAACGCTTCGGTGCCGCCGGTCGATGCGCCGATGGCAATGATTTTATTGGTTGTTTTTCCGAGTTTGCGTCCCGCCGGTTTGGCCGCGGCGAGATTGCCGACCGGTCTTGGAGCCGCCGCCACGGGAGCGGCAACCTTGCGGAACCGCACATGCGCCGCCGCCTTCACCTGATCGATAAGGCGGGTGGAAAAATCCGCCAATGCGTGGTCATTGGTTAACGCCGGCTTTTCGATAACGTCGACAGCGCCGATTTCAAGCGCTTCAAGCGAAAGCGAGCACCCTTTCGGGGTCAGGCCGGAAACAATAATGACAGGAATAGGATACCATTCCATCAATTTGCGCAAAAAGGTGATGCCGTCCATTTTCGGCATTTCAATATCGAGGGTGATGACGTTGGGTTTCATCGCCACGATTTTATCGCGTGCGACAAATGCGTCCGGAGCGGTGCCGATGACTTCAATTTCAGGATCCTTTGTCAATTCCCGGGTCAATACATTTCGTACAACCGGAGAATCGTCAACGACCAACACTGTAATTCTAGCCATAATCAGACTCTCTTTTACTGCGGCGGCAGATATCGCTGAGAAGTCGATGCCGCCATCCGGAAGGATTTGAAATACGGACAACCAAGACAATAACGAATGGTATCACCGAATAAAGTTATATCGGAAAAAATTATGTTTGTAAAGGCCAATCTTGTTCCGGGTGGCCAAAATGGAATGAATTAGGGTGAAAAAAAACAAGAAAAAAGCCTTGGCCGAAAAAGCCAAGGCGGGAAACATTGAAAAGACCTCCATCGCAATGCCGCAAGGATGCCGGAATTCTGAACCCGC
>DAIPJX010000271.1:0-3004 GCA_036770065.1 Planctomycetota bacterium | reverse complement strand
CGACCGCGCTTCCGAAAAACTGAAGGATTGCACCGCTATCGGAAAAACATCGCAGCCTCTAGAATGCTCCGGCGCTTCCCGATACAACCGAGAGTATAACGGCGTTCACGAGCGGGCAATACGCATTTTTTCATTTTTCCGCCATGAAAAACCGTTCGCTCTGGTTTTGCCATAGCCCCATCATTATACTTGAAGACGAGGGGCGACCCCTTCGGAGACCATAATGGAAAAACAGGGACGATATGTTTGCGAATCGCAAACGGAACAAGTGCAAATGATAATGCCGCCCCACCTGAACGGCTACGGAAAACTGTTCGGCGGGCAACTCGCCATGTGGATAGACGTTCTGGCCGGCGTCGTCGCGCGAAGACACTGCCGCTGCACCATCACCACCGCCGCCATCGACAATCTGCGCTTCCGCGAATCGGTCGGACAAAACGACCTCGTCGTCATGCGCGGAAAAATGACGCATTCCGGAATAACCTCAATGGAAGTGCGCGTCGACAGCTATGTCGAGAACACCAAAGGCGAAGAACGGCTGATCAACACAGCCTTCGTCATTCAAGTCGCCCTTGGCGCCGACGGACGGCCATGTCCCGTCCCGCCCCTTATCCCCCGAACGCCGGAAGAAAAAAAAGATTTCGAAGCCGGCGCGAAACGGCGGGAAGTGCGCAACAAAATTTACAGGGAATTGTACGAATGACAAGCGCCAGGCGTTTTTTCCGGAATCCACCTATTTTCGCGCAACAGGGAAAACAATGAATGACGAGTGGCTCGACGCCATGGCCGCGTTTTACCGCGCAGTGGACGAGGATATGGATCGCCTGACGCGGTTGGGCGATGTTCTCTGCGAACAATGCGGGAACTGCTGCCATTTCGACGAAGCGGGACATGTGCTGTATGCAAGCGAGTTGGAAAAGCGGTATCTGCTGCATGTCGACGGATTGCCGGAATGTCCGGACGGCGGGCGGGAACGTGTTGATTCCGGCGACCGCTGCCCTTATCAGGGGGGCGATGCCTGTCATGCCCGCTCTGGGCGTGTTTTGGGATGCCGGTTGCATTTTTGCCAATGGCCCGATGTGGCGGCGGCTGAAGCGGCGGCCGAACAGTGGCACGCCCGCCTGAAGCGGCTCCACGATGATTTGGGAGTGGAATGGCGGTACGCCCGCTTGCTCCCGCTGAATCAATAAAGGGCGCCGGATAAACGGATAAAAAAAACGGTCCGGCTTCCGCTGGACCGGTTCTTTCATCAAGGGCATGCCGGAATCATGGTGAGTGCGCGTGCGGGGTTATTCAAACAACGCTTTTTGACGATCCAGCAGTTCCTCGGGCTTGATCTCCAGGCCCAACCGGAACAAAATACGCTCCACCGGACGACCCGACAAACCAGAACCGAACAAATCGGGATCGACCATCCGGGCAATCGAAATTATCGTCGCATGCGTGCGCTTGCCAAACACCTCCCCAATCTCGGCAAAACGACCCCCAACCACACGACGACACAAAACAACAGCAACCTGACGCGCCCGGCGAACCGGCAACGAACGACCACGACCAATAATCGCCTCGGGCGTTACGTCAAACTCGCCGCCAACCGCCTTGATAATATCCTGATACGTCAACGCCGATTTGCGAACCGCGGGACGGGACACCTCCAATGCCATGCGAATGCATGTCGTCGTCGGCTCCATCCCCTCCAACTCAATCAACGCGGCAAGACGATTGACCGTGCCTTCCAATTGCCTGACGTTTCCGGATAATTCGCGGGCAAGCAGACCAACCGCAGAAGAGGGCAAATCAATGCCGCGCTCCGCCATCTTCCTGACGACCAATTCGCCCCGAGTGCTCTCGTCCGGCATAGACAGCTTGTCCACAAATCCAGCGCACAAACGATCACGAAGCTTCGGATCAACCCCTTCAAGCTCGCCCGGCGCATGCGTCCCCGCCAAAACAACCTGCCGCCGCCGCGCGTCCAGCTCGTCAAGAATGCTCAAAAGCTCGGCCTGCGTCCCCGCCTTGTTGCCGACCCCCAACGCCTGCACCTCATCAAACGCAAGCATGGACAAACCACGGTAAAACGCACGAAAATCCTTGAGCGTGCCGTTCGCATGCGCCGATGTGAAATCGGCGACAAACCGCTCCGCCGTCACATAAGCAACCCTGGCCTCCGGATGCCCGCCCCGGTAGGCATGGCAAACCGCCTGCATCAGATGGGTCTTGCCCATGCCATGCGAACCGCAAAAATAAATGCGGGTAAACTGCCCCGGAGCGTCAACCGCACGAAGCGCAACCGCATGAGACAAGCGATTGGACGAACCAACCACAAATGTATCAAACGTAAAGTCCCGGTTCAGCTCCACCCCAAGCGAAACCTTCGATTCCTCCACCAGAACCGGCGGGGCAATCTTCGTCTCCAACACCAAAGTCGCCGCATCAGCCTCGGCTTCCTTCTGAGACTGACGAAACGCCGCCAGCAACCGCTTGGAAACAGAAATCTGAATATGAATCGGGCGGCCGAAAACAGCAGAGGCCGCTTCGTGCAAAACACCAAGATATGTGGTTTCGATTCGGCTTTTGAAAAATCTGTTCTGTACCCCAAGCTCCAACACAGAACCGTCCCAGGACAGAATTTCTGCCTGGCCAAACCATTGTTCGAAAAGAACTTGCGGTATCCGGACGCGCAACTCTTGTTGCAGCTCGCCGAGGACCGATTGGTCAACAAACGACAAAAAAATCCCCTTTCCCTTGTCAAAGGGAATGAAAAATATACCCATACCTTCGGTTGTTGAACAGGATATGAACACGAACGGGGGCGACATTTTTTGTATTTGGCCCAACGTTCGGTACGTGGCAATACCTTGATTACAAGGTAGGATCATAAAGTCGGATCAAGATTCTGTCAATCGGTAAAACATCGTGAAAATCTTTTCTTTTCAACTCATACCATAACATGAGAACCACTCGGGAGTAGAAAAGAATATTGCTACAAAAAATATCCTGCATG
>DAIPJX010000270.1:0-3022 GCA_036770065.1 Planctomycetota bacterium | reverse complement strand
TTTTCGTCTCATTGACGAAAATGGGGGTTCTTATTTCAGTCCTGGCGTATAGACAAATCCTTCCGGTCCGTCGGTGGCGACCGAGCCGATGCCGGGGAATGGCAGGTGCATTCCGGCGATGGGCAGATTGTTCCAGGCCGCTTTGGCGAGGAATTCGCGGCGGGCGGATTTCGCCATATCGGGCGCCATGTCATAGCGGGCGTTGATGTCGGGACGGGCGAATTGCAGGGCGGCGGAGTGGAGCAAATCGCCGATGCAAAGCAGCTTTTCGCCGTTCGATTCGAGGAGGAAAGCGGTATGGCCGGGCGTGTGGCCTCTCGAATCGAGTGCGGTCAGGCCGGGAATGACTTCGACGCCGAAATCGAAAATTTCAAGTTTGCCGTCGTACAGCGCCAGAATATCTTTCACGTGATCAAAATTTCTTTTGCGATCGGGGAACTGTTCAAGCGACTTTTCGCTGGTCCAGAAATCATGCTCGATGCGGCCGATTTTGACGACCGCGTTCGGAAATGCCGCTTTGCCTTCCCATGCCATTCCGCCGATGTGGTCGGCGTGCATGTGGGTGAGGATGACGGCGGCGACGGCTTCCGGCGCGACGTTGAGTTGTTTCAAGCTGTCCATAAGCAGGCTTGC
Source organism: Planctomycetota bacterium (assembly GCA_036770065.1). Lineage (GTDB taxonomy): Bacteria > Planctomycetota > SZUA-567 > SZUA-567 > SZUA-567 > JAJBSZ01. Next base: position 2,389 of record DAIPJX010000270.1, on the reverse strand, counting down.
GGGAGCTTTCTCGGGGGGATTGCCGTTGCCGGAGTCGAGGATGACGATGCCGGTGGGCGTTTCGAGCAGGAAGCACAGCACGCCGGACGGCGATTTTCCGGTGGGAGCGTATTGGTTGACGACTTCCGGTTCGGCCAGGAAAACGCTCATGTCGCGATCGTTTGTATTGTCGGCGATGGCCCAAACCTTGACGTCGCCGATGCGGAAGAGTTCCGGCGCCTTTGCTACGGGTTTGGACGTTTCCGGTTCGGCGGCGAAGGCGTTGAGCGATAGTCCGAGGGCGAGGGCGAGAATGGCGGTGAAAAACGCGGGCATGTGCATAATGTTTTCTCCTGTATGAAAAAAGTCAACCCTAATGTCACGATGCGTTGGCGTATCCGGTATGTCGAAACAGCATTCTACACTGTCGCCAAAGTCTGTCGGCGCGTCAAGCTTCATTTTATGCTTTTCCATGGAACGTAAAAAATCCCCCGATGGCGCAGCGCCTTTTCGGGGGAGGATGGATTGGGTTGTTTCTTTGGTGAATTCACATTCTGGCGAAGGCCGTGTCGGCAATCGGCGCGTCCGAAGGAGCGATGGTACATGCGCCGGGAGCCGGGCAGGTATTGGCGGCGGTCGGCGTAACCACGATGGGTGCGGGTGTCGGGCACGCGACCGTTTCGGTCACAGCCTGCATGGCGGTGATTGTTTGCGGGACCATTTCCGTCACGACGCGGCTTTCAAAAACGGTGCGGGTGGACGGGACGGTGCGCACGACGCGGCGGTATTTCGTTACGGGAACGGTAACCGGAACGCAGACGTTGACGGAGTACGGTTCTTGCACGCAGACGCGTCGTTTGACCGGCCTGGAGACGTTTTCGTAGACGGTACGGGTGACGCGGCGGCTTCTGCCGCATTCGTCGTAGACGCATTCGCGCACTTTTCTGGCGACTTGTCGCGTTTCGCGGTCGCGGACGGTTCTGGCGACGTTGCGCATTCTGGTTTCGGTGCGGTTTTCGTAGCGTGTTTCATTGACGACGTACGCCTGTGTTTCGTAGACGGTTTGGGTGCAGGGCACTTGACGCGCTTCGCGCACCATTCGTTGTTGCGGAACCTGAACGACTCGTTGCACAGGAACTTGTCGGGTGATGGTGGTGCTGGTCGGCATGGCCGGGACGGGACAAATGGCATCCACCGCGAAGGCGGCGGATGCTGTGGCCAAGAGCGTCGCTGCGAGCGCTGTGAGCTTCATTTTCATTGCATTCTCCAATTGGCGATGTACATATTATTCCATACTTTCCCCCTCGCTTTATATAGCTGTACCGTTTTACGGGCGGACACCGTGAAAAATACGATAAAAAAAATTGCCGGTAAGCGCTGGCGATGGCATCGGTTTATGCGTACAGTTGATGGGGCGGGGAATGCTGTCGGGAGAGGGCTGGAGAGAGAAGGATGGACATGGAAGACGGAAATCATTATCCGATTCGTTCCCGGCGCATTGAGGATTGGCGTATTCTTGAACAGGACGACGGGACGGGATATTGGGATCTGCTCCAGCGGTTTTTGCGCAATGAAGTGCAATCACGCGTGTTGACCAACGCCGCGAAAGTGCGGGACGTGTATTTGCTCGAAGACGACGGAAGAAAATATATTCTCAAATGGGATCATAGCGGCTGGGGTTTTGGCGGCGAAGGACCGGTGGAGCGGTTTTTTTGGAAGTTTGTCCGGGGTCCATTTTACTCGCGTTTGATGAAGCGGGTCCATGCGGCGCGGCGTCGCGGTTGCGACAGGTGTCAGGCGATGTATTTGGCGGCTGAACGCCGGACGGGTCATTATTGCCATGAGGCGGTGGCGCTGTATGAATATCTGGAAGGCGAGACGCTGGAAAAATTGCCCGATGTGACGTCGGTTCTGGCTGACGTGGAAGCGTGCCTGGCGGCGCTTCACGAGCGCAAGCTTGCGTTGTGCGATATAAATCCGCGCAATTTTGTGCTGACGGCCGACGGGGTGAAGGCGATAGATTTGGTGAGCCGCGGCAATGTCCGCGTCGATCGGGTAAAAGACATGATTCGCGCGGAAAAAGTATTCGGTTTCGTCATGCCCGCGACCGGTCTCGATCGGGTGCTGAAGACCGCGCTGCAATTATTTCAAAAGAGCCGGACACGATGGGTTCAGTACAAACGTTCCAAACGCCCTTTGCGCCGCGACAAATTGTTTCGCTAGGCTTTGACTGAACCGTACCGGGCTTGTAAGGTCATTATCAACGAAACGCCGCGCTAGTCGCTCCTGAAAAAGCACGATAAAAGCAAAAAAATCCAGGAAAACAGCTGTAAATCCGCTGAAAGTGGATATGAACTTTTGCAAGATTTCGAATGTATTGCCGAGAAATCTTGCAAAATGAAGCCGAAAA
>DAIPJX010000062.1:0-11137 GCA_036770065.1 Planctomycetota bacterium | reverse complement strand
GAGGCATCTTCGGCGCAGCCGGCCAAGGCGGCGGCTCCTGCGCAGGGCGGGCAGGAAGTGAGCGGAAAAACGCTTCGCGTGGCCGAGGAAAAAGTCGACAACTTCATGGGTTTTGTGGGCGAGCTGATCATTATTGGCGAAGTGTTCGCCTATATCCAGAAAAAGCTGGAGCAGCATCCCGAAGTGCGGCAGGTGGCGCAGGAATTCAAGAACGCCAATCTTTCATTCGGCGAACTGTCGACCAATTTGCAAAAATCGCTTATGGAGGTCCGCCGCGTTCCGCTGAAGTCGGTGTTGCAGAAGCTGCACCGCATTATTCGCGACACCGCGGGTCAGCTTGGCAAGAAGATCGATTTGGAAATTGTCGGTGAAGATGTGCAAATCGACAAGTCGCTTCTTGAAGGTCTGGAGGCGCCTCTGGTTCATATGGTCAGAAATTCGGTCGATCACGGCGTTGAAATGCCGGAAGACCGCGTCGCCGCCGGCAAGAGCGAAGTCGGCCACGTCCAGATTACGGCCAGCGCGACGGAAGAACTGTTCACTCTCGCCATCAAGGATGACGGCAAGGGGCTTGATGTCGAGACAATCAAGGCAAAAGCGGTCTCGCGCGGCCTCCTGACCGAAGAGGGCGCTCGCAATATGCCGGACAAGGACGCGTTCCGGCTGATTTTCAATGCCGGCCTGTCCACCGCCAAGGTGGTGACGGATGTCTCGGGCCGAGGGGTCGGCATGGATGTGGTCTTGTCCAATTTGACCAAAATGAACGGCAACATCACGGTCGATTCGGGCAAGGGAACCGGCAGTACGTTTACGATTCTTTTGCCGATGACCGTCACGCTCACCGTTATCGACGGGCTGGTGGCGCGTATCGGCGATCAGTTCTACATCATCCCGTTGTCCGATGTCCGGGAGTCGGTCAAGCCGACCATGGAGCAGGTCCATGCGATCAAGGGGTCGCAGGAAGTGCTCGATGTGCGAGGGGAATTGCATCCGATTGTGCGCCTGAACAATGCGCTCGGGATTCACACCGGCCAGCAGGCGGAGAAAATCACCGATGCGACCGCTGTGCTGGTTCAGGGGAAGCAAGGCGTCGCCGCCGCGTTTCTTGTGGATGAATTGATCGGCCAGCAATCGGTCGTCGTCAAGGAATTGGGCAAGGAGTTTGAACACATTCGCTGCCTGCAGGGCGGTTCCATCCTGGGGGACGGTCGTGTCGGCCTGGTACTGAGCGTGAATGGCATTTTGGCCGATTTCGGACTGGTGACGCAGGAAGATTGAACGTAGCGTCCGCAATGCATTGTTGATTGGAGCGGTGGTAATGAAGAATGTGCTTTCCATTCAGTCGCATGTCGTTTTCGGCCATGCGGGCAATTCCGCTTCCGTTTTCCCGATGCGGCGGGTTGGGGTCGAAGTTTGGCCTCTCAACGCTGTGCAATTCTCCAATCATACCCAGTATCCGCAGGGCTGGAAGGGTATGGTGCTTCCGCCGGACAATTTGACCGCGGTGGTGGACGGCATTGCGAATATCGGCAAGTTGGGCCAATGCGATGCGGTGCTCTCGGGGTATATAGGATCGGCGGAGCAGGGCGGGGTTGTGTTGGACAGCGTCAAAAAAGTCAAGGCGGCCAATCCGGACGCGATATACTTTTGCGATCCGGTGATGGGACATCCAGCCAAGGGCTGCAAAGTAGCGCCGGGCATTGCCGAGATACACCGCGATTTTTCGGTTGACGCCGCCGACATGATGTCGCCGAACGTTATGGAACTGGGGACATTGGTCGGCAAGGATATTGAAAATGTCGATCAATGCCTTGCGGCAGCTCGCGAACTTTTGAAGAAAGGTCCGCGTTTGGTGCTGGTCAAGCATTTGAGCTATGCGGCAAAGGATCAAAACAGCTTTGAAATGATTCTTGTCACGCCGTCGGAAGCCTGGCATATCAGCCGGCCCTTGATTGGGTTCGAACCGCAGCCGGTGGGAGTCGGCGATTTGACGAGCGGTTTGCTTCTGGCGTCTCTCCTCCTCGGCAAAACACCCAGGGAGGCGCTGGAATTTACCGCGGCCTCCGTCTATGAAGTTCTCCTCGTCACCCAAGAGGCGAACGAATATGAAATGCAACTGGTGGCGGCGCAGGACAAAATAGCCAAGCCGGAACATCATTTCACCGCTGTCGCATTGTAAAGCGGCAAGGCAGTCATGACCGTATTCGAGCAACCACAGTACGCCGGCGTCGTGGTCGAGGCGCCTTTGACCAAGGTGTTTCACTACCGCGTGCCGGCCACACTCGCCGGTCGGGTTATGCCCGGCGATCGCGTCGACATTCCCTTTGCCAACCGAAAAACGCGCGGAGTCGTTGTCTCCCTTTCCGCGCGCGCGCCTATTGATCCGAAGCTCATCAAGGAGCTTATCGCCGTCTCCGCTCCCGAAGAACGGATTCCGAAAGAACTGCTCGAACTGTCGCGCTGGGTTGCGGCGTATTACAAAAGCGGCTGGGGCACAGTGCTTGCCGCCGCCGTTCCCTCCGGCGTCAAGCACGGAACGAAAGAACGCACGGTTCTTCGGGTCGAGCTTGCCTTGCCTCCCGTCGTCATGCAGGAGGAAGCGGACGCGCTCGAAAAACGCGCGCCCAAACAAGCCGCGGCTCTTCGCCTGATCCTCGCCTGGTTTCTCGAACATCCCGACAGCGTCCTGCAATCCGACGATCCGGCGGTTCTCGGCTCCGTGCCGCCGGCTATGCTTCGCCAATTGGCCGACAAAAACCTGCTGGTTCTGGAAGAAGGCAATAAAACGCGCGAAAGCTTCCCGGAGAAAGAACGCGAGCTTACCCTTTCCCCCGAGCAGGAGGCCGCGCTGGGCGCAATTGGCCCGGCCATCGGTTCCGGAAAATACGCGTCGTTCCTTTTGCACGGCGTGACCGGCAGCGGCAAAACCGAAGTGTACATCAGGTTGATTCAGCAAGCGCTTTCAGCCGGCAAAGGCGCCCTGGTGCTGGTGCCGGAAATCAGCCTGACGCCGCAAACGGTGGCGCGCTTCCAGCGGCGTTTCGGGGAAATCGCCGTCCTTCATTCAAATCTTGGCGATGGCGAGCGCGCCCGGCATTGGCGCGCCTTGTGTTCGGGTATGGTTCGATTGGCCGTGGGGGCGCGTTCCGCCGTGTTCGCGCCGGTCCGGGATCTTGGCCTGATTGTGGTGGACGAAGAGCACGAGCGCACCTACAAGCAGGACAATGATCCGCGCTATAACGCCAGGGACGTCGCGCTTATGCGCGGCAATCAGGCGGGGGCGGTGGTTGTGCTCGGATCCGCCACGCCTTGTCTCGAGAGTTGGTATAATGCCCACCACGGGAAGCATACGCTGATCCCGCTTCCTTCGCGGCCGGGCGGCGCGACGCCGCCCCGGGTGGAGGTGGTTGATTTGCGGGCCGAATGGGCGGACGTCAAGCAGCCGACCCTGTTTTCCCGCCGGCTTGAGCAGGCGCTGGCCGAGTGCCTGAAGCGGAAAGAGCAGGCAATTCTATTCCTCAACCGTCGCGGCTTCCACACATCGGTCCGCTGCGCCGCGTGCGGCGAGACGGTCGAGTGCGAACATTGCGATGTGGCGATGACGCATCACCGTGCGGCGAAGCTGCTCCGTTGCGGGTGTTGCGGGCATGAGACGGGCGTTCCCGCAATGTGCCCGACATGCGGCAGCCAGGCGCTCAAGTTTGTCGGCACAGGCACGGAGCGGGTGGAGGATGTGCTTTCGGGCCTGTTTCCGAAAGCGCGCCTGGTGCGCATGGATTCGGACAGCATGACCGCCCGGGACGCGCACCGGAACACGCTTGCCGCGTTTGCCAGGGGAGAGCATGATATACTGCTTGGCACGCAAATGGTGGCGAAGGGGCTGGATTTTCCGAACGTCACGCTGGTTGGCGTGCTGATGGCGGATGCGGCGCTGGGCATGTCGGATTTTCGCGCGTCCGAGCGGACGTTCCAGCTGGTAACGCAGGTGATTGGCCGTGCGGGCCGTGCGGGCAAGGCGGGGCGGGCGATTGTCCAGGCGTTTCAGCCGGAGCATCCGGCGGTGGAATGCGCGGTGGCGCAGGATTATCTCGCCTTCGTCAATGCGGAAATGCCCGATCGGCACAAACGCGGTTATCCGCCTTTTGGCCGCATGGCGCGAATCATTCTTTCCGGCGAAAAAGAGGATGCGGTGCGTACGGCGGCGAAAGCGACGGGCGACGCGCTCCGGGCCGCTTTGTCCGAAGAATGCCGTTTGCTTGGTCCCGGCCCGTGCGAGGTCGAACGGTTGCAGGGCGTTTTCCGGCATCATATGCTGTTGTTCAGTCCGGGCAATCGGTCGCTGGCCGAGTGGCTTGCCGCGTCCGGCGTCAATCCGGGAATGGACAAGGGAGTTCGTTTACTTCTTGACATTGATCCTGTCTCCATGCTTTAATGCGAGGGAACGTTCACTTCCATACAAGTACGATACTGTTGGTACGGTTATGCAACTGTCATGCGTGTTGTTTGCGCGTAGTTCATATGTATCCGCGTGAGTCTTTTATGAAGGAGACGTATCCATGGAGTACAAATCGCCCCTGCACAAAACCGTCATGACCACCAAGACCGAGTTCTGGAACGATTCCTGCGCCATCTCCGAATTGAAACCGGCCATCGAAAACGGCGCGACCGGCGCGACGACCAATCCGGTCATTGTCGGCCAGGTGCTCAAGAAAGAGATGGATCTGTGGAGCGATCGCATCAACGAACTCGTTCGGGAAATGCCTCTCGCCACGGAAGACGACATCGCCTGGAAGCTGAACGAGGAAATGGCGATCAAGGGCGCCAATTTGTTCGCGGATACGTTTAAAAAGGAAAAGGGCAAAAAAGGCCGTCTCTCCATTCAGACCAACGCCAAGTATTACCGCGACGCCGAAGCGATGTGGAAGCAGGCGTGCCATTTCAATACGCTCGCGCCCAACATGCAGGTGAAAATGCCGGTGACTGCCGCGGGGGTTCAGGCGGTGGAGGAGGCGACGTATCAGGGCGTGAGCGTCAACGCGACGGTTTCGTTCACTGTTCCGCAAGTCGTGGCGGTTGCCGAGGCGGTTGAGCGCGGATTGAAACGCCGCGCCGCCGAAGGGAAGGACGTTTCGCAGATGTCGCCGGTGTGCACCATGATGGTTGGCCGCCTCGACGATTTTCTGAAAGCGGTGTGGGCGAAGGATGGCGTGGCGTGCGATCCCGGCATTCTCGAATGGGCCGGCATTGCCTGTTTCAAGAACGCGTACAGGATTTACCAGGAGAAGAAATACACGACGAGGCTGCTTGCCGCCGCGTACCGCAATGTCATGCAATGGTCGGAGTTTGTCGGCGGCGACGTTGTTCTCACCATTACGTCCGACTGGCAGAGGATTATCAACCAGTCGGGCATAGACCCGACGCCGCGCATGGATATCCCGGTCGATCCCAAGCTTGTCGATACGCTTAAAAAGCATTTCCCGGATTTTGTCAGGGCGTATGAACCGGACGGAATGACGCCCGGGGAATTTGTCGATTTCGGGTCGACGCAACGCACATTGACGCAGTTCCTGGGCGGGTACGCCAGCTTGCTTGAGGTAATTCGCGGGTTTATGATCAAGAGCAAATACTAACGGCATGGCGCCGGATGCATGGAGCAACGGAACGGCCGCGAAGGCCGTTCCGTTGCTTGTTTCTATTTCTTTGCGAGGAACTCCCGATTGAATATGTTCGGCGGATTTTCGCCCCGCAGTACGGCCATCATGCCGGTAAGCGATTCACGCGCCATTTCGACGCGCGCTTCGTAACAGCAGGTACCGACGTGGGGAACCATGACGACGTTCTCGAGCCGCATCAATTCGGGATTGATCGCGGGTTCATTTTCATACACGTCCAGCGCCGCGCCCTTGACGACGCCGGTTTTCAAAGCGTCCACCAAATCGGCTTCGTTGACCATCTTGCCGCGCGACGCGTTCACGAGATACGCTCCCGGCTTCATCATCGCCAGCGTCTTTTTGTTGATCAGGTGATGGTTCTCGGGAATATACGGGCAGTGCAGGGTGACGAAATCGGCCTGGCCGATCACTTCTTCGGTCGTCATCCTTTTCGCGCCGACTTCTTCCTCCACCTCTTTGGGGGCGGCGATCATGTCGGAGTAAATGATGTTCATGCCGAGGGCGCGCGCTTTTTTCGCCACCCTTTTGCCGATGCGGCCAAAGCCGATAATGCCGAGCGTTTTCTTGTTCACGGTGCATGACATGCCGTCGAAGCCGGAGGGCATGATGCAACTGCCGTCGCGGCGCAATTTGCGGTCGAGCCGGGCGACGTTTCGGGCCGCGTCCAGGATGAGGGCGATGGTCAGTTCGGCGGTGGAATCGGTGACGCCGTCCGGCGTGTTGATGACGGGAATGCCTTTTTCGCCCGCATACTTGTAGTCGACCGAATCGCATCCGACGCCGTTCCTGCCAATCACGCGCAGTTTTCCGCCAAGACCGAGATCGATGAGGTCGCGGGTGACATTTTCCGCGCTGACGAGAATTCCGTCGATATTCGGGAGCATTGCCCGTATTTCTTCCATGGGGAATACGCCGTTGATTTTTTCTTTTGGCGCAATGACTTCGAACTCGTCCGTCACTACGGCCGTGACTTCGGGCGGAACCCAGAAGGTGATCGCGATTTTCTTTTTCATTCTCTTCTCCCTTTTATGAAGAATGCGATGTGAGCCAGTGCATATTCGCCATGGCGACGCCGGACAACATGGCGCCGACGATGCCGTGGAATCCTTGATCCGAGCCGATGAGGAACAGGTTGTCCCGTCCGGTTTTGCCTGTCCGCGTCTTGACGGGGCTTCCGTACAGGGCGCCTTCGGCGTGGCCGGTAAATCGCTCCAGCGTGCGCGGCGTAAAAAGATCGTGAAAAACGCCGAAGCGGGCCGCCGGGTTCCGCGTTGGCGCGAACGTTATGCCCAATTTTTCCAATGCGGCGGTCATGCCCGTCGCCGTTTCTTCCTTCGCTTTGATGTATGCTTGCGGCGAAAGTTCCTTCCAGGCGGAGTAATTGGCAAGTTGCGTTACTTTACTATACCGTTCCTCGGGCGAATGGGGCGAATAATTTCCCGGCGCGCAAACAACCCCGTTGGAGTTCTCCACCAGACCGCTTGGCCTGGCGAACGCCAACGTGTCGGTGAACGAATAAAAGACAACCGTTTCTTTCATGCCCATGTCGGACGCGTCGCCATCCAGGAGGGCGATGCCTTCGGCGATGGAAATCGTTCCCGTCGGTTTGGCGCTGGCGCGCTCGGGTCGAATCAGCGTGTCCGTTTCAACCGCGCCGGCGGAGGACAGGAACAGGGACGCGGTTATCTCCTCGCCCGTTTCAAGCACCGCGGCGCTGACGGCGGAGCCGTTCGTTATGAATGATTTCACCGGGGCGGACAGGCGAATCACCCCGCCGTCCGCCTGAATGCGGGTTGCGAGGAGTTCCCACAAATGGCGCATGCCCCGCGCGGGATAGCCGAATCCCGATTCGAAAATGCATTTCCACACGACGCAGAACAGCAGCCAGTCCATATCCGGGACGGTTCGTGTTGCGTCCAGGCCGTCGCCGACGCCGCCGGGGTTGCCGTAGAACATTATTGGGGCGAAAAGCATTTCGGCGAGCAGCGGTTCCGTGACGTGTTGTTCGAGAATGCTCCGCGCCGATTGTTGGCGAAGCGTCATTTCACCTTCGTCGGTTGCGTTGACGAGCGCCCGGAAAGCGTCGAAACGATCGATTTGATTTGGAAAGGCGGCCGCCACTTCCTGACGGATGTATTCGGTGTCGTTGGAAAAACGGAGTGTGGCGGAAGGAAAGCGGATGGAGGAGAAGTTCTGGCTTCGCAGTTCCAGATCGGCGTATTTAAGCCTGAGTTGGCGGAGCAGTTTGCCAAGCGGCCCGCCCCGCCCGTCAGGGCTGTAATTGGTGAATGCGTGAAGGCCGGACGATATTTCCCTGCCGCCGACGTGGTGCCATGAGCTTAGGCCGCCCAGCCGGCGGTGGGCTTCCAGCACACACACCCGGACGCCGAAGTGCGCGAGCCGCGCCGCCGCCGCCAATCCCGACGGCCCGGCTCCAATCACGACAACGTCGAAATTCATTTTTTATCCTGACAGCCCTTGATATAGTCGACTGTGGAGTCAAGGGTGGCGAGTTTGGGATAATCGGCTTCGGGCACTTCGATTTTGTGGCGTTTGCGAAGTTCCATCACGATGTCGAGAAAGTCCATGGAGTCGAGTTCGAGTTGTTCGCGGAGGGGTTTTGCGCCGTCCACTTCGGGCGTTTCGTCCAAGCCGGCGACATCCTGAATGATGTCCAACACTGCTTCGCGGATTTCATTGTCCGTCATTGTTTCTCCTCTTCATATAATCATGAACGGAAGGCGTACCGCCTTCCGTTACGTTCCATGCGTTGTAAAGACCGGAATATAATTGTAAAATAAGACGGTATGCTTGTAAAGTTTTTTCGTGCCCGGACCGGAGAGGAGACGGAATGGCTTGTGTAGGCGATGTTGTCGCCGCCATGGAGACGCTTGCCCCGCCGAGGCTGGCGGTGAAGGGCGACCCGATTGGTTTGCATGCGGGGGATCGGAATTCCCCGGTGGATCGCGTTGCGTTTGCGCTTGACGCGTCTCTCGACGCGATTGAAGCGGCGGCGGCGTGGGGGGCGGACATGTTGGTTGTCCATCATCCGCGTTTTTACGGCGGCATTTCCACATTGGCTGTGGGCGATACGACAGGCGATCGGGCGCGGGCGATTGTTCGGTCGGGGCTGGCGGTGTATTCGGCGCACACCAATTTCGATATGGCTAAAAACGGCACCAACGATCAATTGGCGGTTTTGGCGGGAATAACGGACGCGGCGCCGGTGACGGTTGAGAAGCACGAGGCGCTGTACAAGCTGGCGGTGTTTGTCCCCGCGAGTCATATTGACGCGGTGCGGGAAGCGATTACGCGGGCGGGGGCCGGTGCGATAGGCCGGTATTCGGATTGCACGTTCAGAAGCAAAGGGACGGGAACATTTCTCGGGAGTGCTGGAACGTCGCCGTTTCTCGGCAAGCCGGGCGTGTTGGAAGAAGCCGAGGAATACCGGCTGGAAACGGTGTTTGAGGAGTGCGAGAGGGAGCGGGTGTTGCGGGCGATGCTTGCGGCGCATCCGTATGAAGAGGTTGCGTATGACGTGTATGCTTTGGTGAATGGCGCGACCAGGTATGGATTTGGCCGGGTGGGCGAGTTGCCGGAAAAAGAGACGCTCGGCGCGTTGGCGAAGCGGATGGCCCGGTTGACTGGTTCGTCCATGGCGCAGCTTTTGGGCAAGCCGTCCCGTGCGGTCCGTCGCATTGCCGTGTGGGCGGGCGCGGGCGTGCATGCGGCGGATTTTGCCTGTTGTGACGCCGAGGCGGTTGTCGTAGGCGAAGCGGGGTATCACGAATTGGAAAATTTTCATGACATGGGCATGGGCGTGATTGCGTTGGGGCATGGATTTTCCGAAGGGCACGCAATGGCATGGCTGGCGAAAGAGGTGGGGCGGCTGGTTCCCGGCTGTCGAACGCGTGTGTTGCGGCGGAGCGGTCCGGCTGTAAAAAATATACTGTGATTATTGACGAATATATTTGACTAAGGAAAATTATAGTGTAGTATAAAAGGTGCACATGAGAAAGGACAAACAAAGCAAGAGGCATCTGGTTCCCCGGATTCGGTGTAGTGAGGTTGTTGACGACAACGCTTGACATCCGATCGACAGGAGATAAATCAGACGGGCTTTTGGCTGGCGGGTTTTCCCGGCTTGTTGTCGTTCTTCTTCCTACCTGAAAGAGCAGACTGTTCGTGTGGCGGACTCAGGGCTCCGAACACGATCCTGAAAGGGTAAACTGGTCTGCTGTCAATCTATTTCTCAACAATCCCGGGGTATGTTTTCATCCAGATGTAATGTCGCGCAGAGGTTTTCGGACATTCGGTGGTTGCGGTTCGCAGCATGGCGGCATGGCCCCGTGGGTGCGTGTGTTTGTCTGGCTGAAAGCGCATCCGTATGCAGTGGCGGATCAAATGGGGGCGGCTGCCAGTCGGCAGTGTATTTAGGCCGGTTGAGTTTTGCTTTTTGCGCGGACGTACTTGACGGTACGGAAAAAAGGACGCTTGACGCGAATGTTCAGAGGCAAAGAATCTCGTTGTTGTTACAAATCGAGTGGTTTGTGTTACCGATTTGGTGTTTGGACACATCCAAGGACTATGTCCGAAAATCTACGCGACAACAAGGGGAGCCGGCAATGTTTGCCGGCTCCATTTATATGGAACTTGTTTTTTTTGCTTGCGGCACAGTATATTGATTGTATCGCTTGTATTTGCCTGATTATTTTGCATTTTTTTTACTGGATTTTGTTGGCTCCGGCGGTATAGTGTGTATTGAAATGCATGATACAGTATCGCCATATTTATCGTTGATACCTAAATGGTGCGCATTGAAAGTGGCGGCATGCATATTCGTCGGATCTGAAACCGGTGCGATACGGTTTCTTTCTCTATGCATTCGATTTTTATGGGAGGATACTATGAGTGCCGCCGAAGCAGATGTTATGACAAGAGGGGGAAAGTACCTTACCTTTGTCCTTAATAATGAACAGTACGGGCTTGAGATCCTCAAGGTGAAGGAAATTCTGAGCCTGTTGCCTATTACCCCCATGCCGCAAGCGCCGCATTTTGTTAAAGGCGTTATCAATCTGCGCGGCAAGGTCATTCCGGTTATTGACACCAGGCTGAAGTTCGGCATGGAAGAGATTGAGCACACGTCCGAGACCTGTATCATTGTTGTTGACGTGTCCGGCACCTGGATGGGCATGATTGTCGATACGGTTAAGGAAGTGATGGATATTCGCGACGATCAGATTGAAGATCCGCCGCGCTTTGGTTCCGGTTCGGATCACGAGTCCATTCGCGGTCTCGGCAAGGTTGGCGATCAGGTGAAGATACTTTTGAATATCGATAAGGTCATGGCCGACATGAATGTGACATCCATGCCTTCGTTCGATCTGTAAGCGGATCCGAGTGGCGGTCAATTTTGCATTGATTTCCCGCGTTCGCGAGTCGAACGCGGGGTTTCTGTACTTGGG
>DAIPJX010000269.1:0-3036 GCA_036770065.1 Planctomycetota bacterium | reverse complement strand
GGCATTGATTTCCCCGCCTGTTCGTGTACCCTATGAATTCGAGAGGCAAAGGCAAACGCCGCCGCGGATGCCTGCCGCATGGTTTCGGAATATATCCCGCAAACGAGGACGCCAATGGGACGATTTTTCTCCGACACGGAAATACGCCGCTGGTCGCGGGTAAACCCCGGCGATGCCATTTCCCATAACCGCCGGTGGTTTGAGAAAAGCGCCAGGCCCCTAAGCATCTATGGCGGGGGACAGGTGGGGATGATGGCCAGGGATGCCCTCGCCGACATCCCGGGAGTAAATGAAAGAATCGTGGCGTTTTTTGACAGCAATTCCCGCTTGCACGGAAGTTCCGTGGAAGGGACGCCCATTACGGCGCCCGAGGATCCGACAATCCGCGCCGCCAATCCCCTGGTCATTGTCGCGGCCAATAACCGCGAATGGCTGTTGGATATGGAAAAGAGATGCCATGCGCTGGGATACGAGACCGTACGCTACGGGGTGACCACCGCCTTCGGGAAGCCGCGACTCGACCCCGGGGAAATGGAGCGCCATGGCGATGCCCTCGCCGCCCTGGACATTTGGGCCGACGACGAATCGCGGCAAACATACAGAACGTTGATCCGGCTCCATGCCACCTGGGATTTTTCCGAAATACACGAAGTTTATACTCCGGTGCAGTATTTTCAGCCATTTTTGCCGGAAGGCTGCCAGCGCTCCTTTGTGGACGGGGGCGCGTTTACCGGCGACACCCTGGACGAGTTCCTCGAACATTTCGGCGACGACTTCGACAACTATTACGCCTTCGAGCCCGACAGTTCGAATTTTGAGGCTCTTGTCCGCCATATCAATGAAGACGGCCGCACTCAAAAAAAACAGCGCATTCATTGTTATCGAAAAGGTTTGTACAACCGGGAAGCCAGCCTGCGGTTCCGGGCGGTTGCCGACATGGGATCGGCGATTGACGACACGGGAGAGTTGGCAATAGAAACGGTGGCGTTGGACGACGTTCTTGGCGACGCTCCGGTGACGTTCATCAAGATGGATGTGGAGGGAAGCGAACCCGAAGCGCTTGAAGGCATGGCAAAAATCATCGCCCGGCAAAAACCGGTCATGGCGGTGTGTGCTTACCACGAATCGGCGCATCTGTGGCGGCTCCCGTTATGGCTGAAAAAAGCCAACCCCGGCTACCGCCTTTATCTTCGCCATCACAGCATGCACGAATGGGAAACGGTGTGCTATGCGGCGCCGGAATAGACAAACCGGATCCCTTGGCAAAAACTGCCGGATAGCGTGGCATTGTTTTTATTCGGATTGGAGTCGCGGAGTTGTTCCGGCGATATGTGCACGGGGCTTGTTCCTTATGCTTGGAAAACGATGGTTCTATGATGTTGCCGGTGCGTAATATATTCCATACCGCTTGTCCGCACGGCGACGGGCGGCGTAATAGAGCGGCCGGATCCAGCCGTGGCGAAAGAAAAATGGAACGAGACGACTGTGTCCGGAACCCGGGCAATACGCGGCGAACCATTCCCGCACGTCCGGATAATCCGTGATTTCGGCAAGTTTCGCCAGCGTTTCTTCCCGCGAAAGCTTCGAGTCACGACGGCAAAAACGGATGAGGGACACAATAATCAAACCGACCGCGGCCTGTTGTATCGCGGACAGTTCCTTTGCCGAGCAATACGGCGCGGCAGTACGCACCAATTTGCGGCAAAACAAATCGACGAAGTCCGCCGCCTGCGGATGGAATTTGCGGATGACGAGTTGTCCGTCCGGACCGGAGCCTTCGATATAGTTGTAGAGCGGCTCATTGCCTATCCATACGCTTTCGCACGCCGCGAGATAATCGAGGTTGAAGATGTGGTCCTCGGCGAAAGTCATTCCCGGGTCGAACCGCAGTCCCTTGTCCCGAATGACGGCCATGCGGTAGAGCTTGTTCCAGCACATGCCGAAATGCGCCAGGTTGGCCGGATCCGCCAGACGCGTCAGCCACTCCCCGGCGGTGAATCTGCCGAGCGAGTTCGCCTGGTGGACAGGCTTGCCGCTTTCCGCCGCCTTGCCGCCTTCATCGGTGAAAACGGCTCCGCAACTGGCTTGGTCGGCTTTTTCCCTAACGATGGCGCCGACCATCGTGGCGGTGAATTCCGGCGAAATGCTGTCGTCGGCGTCGGTGAATTGGAGATACTCGCCCGACGCTTCGGCAAGCCCCTTGTTCCGCGCGGTGGAGACGTTGCCTGGATCGCGAAATACCTTTACCCGTTTGTCGCGGGCGGCGTAGTCGTGGCACAGGTCGAGTGAACCGTCGGCCGATCTCTTGTCGACTATCGTCAAGACCTCAAGGTCGGAGTAGGTTTGCCCCAACACGCTGTCGAGACAGCGCGGGAGAACCGGCCGTTCGTTTAATACGGGGATGACCACCGAAACCAGGGACAAGCGTTGTTTCCTTTCTTTCGCTTACGCGCCGGCCAACAAAGCGGAGACCGTACCGGGCGACGAGGAGTCGAAACGTTTCGCGAGTATCGCCGCATCATTCGGATACTGGTTCCTGCACGTTTCCCAATGCCGCAGCACCTCCTGCCTGAGCGCGGGATCAAACCGCAAAGGAAGCGTATCAAGCCAGGCTTTATGGAACGCCTCTCTGTCCGCCACGGCATAGCGCTGCAACAGGCCAAGCCAGAACAACCGCACAGCCAACCCTTTGTCGCCAAGCAGCGAAAACAGCTCCAGCAGGAACGGATAGTCCAATCCGCCTTGTCGTTGAGCAATCGGATCCGCCAAGCCGTTTCGCCGGCAGTATGCCGAACCAAGCGCCGCGACCCGGTGCAGTTGCGTGGTCAGGCTGGGAATGCAGGCGTTTTCGCCATGCCAGCGGTAACGCGCCAAGCGGGACGGGACGTTGGCGAGAATCGCGTTTTGCTCGTATAGCCGGTAATAGAGATCGTCCTCTTCGGCATAGCGGAACGCCGCACGATAGCCGCCGACGGCTGTCAACGCCGCGCGGCGGAACAGCATGGTCGACTGCAAAAAGCAATGCCAGCCAAGCGA
>DAIPJX010000268.1:0-3046 GCA_036770065.1 Planctomycetota bacterium | reverse complement strand
TTCCCGCGCTGGATGGCGAGAACGGTTATAACGCCATTAAGCTCTTGTATTTCAGTATGTTGTCTATTTTTCATTATATCTTGGCGCATAGAAAAAGACGCTTCCGTCGATCGGGCCGCTTCGAAACGCATCACTTTTCGTGCCAACTCGAGGGGGGCGCGCACGAGGAGCGCGAGCTTTGATACGGAAAAGCCCGGCAAATCAAGGGGTTCCAGGTTGTGCGCTTTCATTTCGAGAAACCCTTCCCGGAGAGCCTGGAGCGCCAATCGCCCGTACACGGGGTGGTCCAGAAGTTCGGCGCTGGGCAATCCGGTGATGGAGTTGAGCGCGTTAAATCCAATATTCAGCATAAGTTTGGACCATTTGAGCCGAACCGCTGCGCGGTCTTCCGTATACCAGCGCGTTTCCAGTCCGGTTGGCTGCAGCGCGTCGCACCATGCCTGTTTTGCCCGTGCCGCATCGCCTTGATAAAGCGCTCCGCCCAAACCACCCCGTTCGTCCGGCCACCCGATAACGCCGGGCGTTATCATTTCGAGGCTTGCGCCGATGACGCCGGCGATAATCGTATGGTTGGGCAGTGCGTTGGCGATTTTCGATTCATTTCCGATTCCGTTTTGCACAGTTGCGATGACGGAGTTTGGCGTTATATGCGGTCGGAGCGTGGCGAGCGCGGATTCGGTGTCGAATGATTTGACAGCCAAAAGGACGAGGTCGGGGTTTCCCGGCAGGTCTTCACAGGATGAGGCAAAGACGCAGGTCCCGCCGGTTGTTCGGCGGGCGTGTCCGGCATGCAGTGTCAGGCCGTTTTTTTGCAGTGTCTCTTTGTATTGTTCTTTCACTAGCATGCCGACCCGGTGCCCGCTGAAAGAAACGAGCGCGCCCAGTCCGCCGCCTACCGCTCCGGCGCCGATCACCCACACGGTCCGCCGTGTTTTTTCGTTTTGTTTCCTGAGATCCATTGCCTGCGCGGCGTGGTCCGCCAGGCGTTCCGCCACAAGGTCCGGCTGTTCGAAGATGAGGGTATGTGCCGCGTTCGGGATGGTCTCCACGGTCGCGCCGGCTTTTTTAGACAATGCGCCGACGACGGCGTTGTTGAGAATCGCGTCTTTTTCCGCCAGAAGGCAGAGGGTTGGCGACAGTTGCCGTTTTCCCGCCATTTCTTCGCAGAAGCGGCGCATTTTGAGTGTTTCGATGCAAAATGACGTTGTCACGCGGCGAACCCGGTCGGGATCGTCGCGAATCATGGTCTGCCATTCGGGGTCGCTGGTGAAGTGTTCGGGGCGAAAAACGGGCTGAACCAGGCTGGAGGTTTTTTTCCGGACAAAATCGACGGCGACCCGGCATTTGGCGAAAAACGTCACATCGTTTCGCGATGAAAACCCGGGGGCGAGCATTGCCAGCGAATCGAGCAACCACCCGCGCCGCAACGCCAAATACATGGCGGCCATTCCGCCCCACGACATGCCGGCCAGATGAAGCGATCCGTAGCGTTTTCGAACGGTCGAGAGCACGCCGCACGTTTCTTCGACAAAGTCCCGGTAGGACGCGAGATGTCCGCGTTGTCCTCCGCTGGTTCCCCATCCCGAGCGGTCGAACGCGACGACGGCCCAGCCGCGCCCGACCAATCGGGCGGCGGTTTCGGCCCACCAGACGGAATGACTTTCCATTCCGTGGAGAAGGAGGAACGCGCCGCGTTCGCCCGTGGTAGGTCGCCATTCGCGCACGGTCAGCCGGTTGGCGAAAGCGGTGTCGGAATCGTTCGGCGGGGGGATTGCGGCGGTCATGGACGGGCGACGCCGATCCTGCTTGATTCTCTGCTGTTCCAGCCGTGGAACGCTTCCATGCAATCGCTGTAGTAGGCGACCAGTTTTTTCGCGACGGTATCGGCGCTGAATTCTTTTTCAATCATCAGTCGCGCCTGTTTCGCCATTTCCAGTCGCGCGTCGGGGCTATGGAGAAGGCACCAGATTGCGTCAGCGAGAGATTCGGGGTTTCCGGCCTTGACCAGGGTTCCGGTCACACCGTCCTCAATCAAATCGTAGAGTCCGCCGACGCCGTTGGCGACGACCGGAACGCCGGTCGCCATGGCTTGCATGACGGAGATGCCCAGGCCTTCCTGAAGCGAGGGTTCGACCAGAATGTCCAGTTGCGACAGTTGTCCCGACACGGTTTGCGGGGTAAAGGTGACGCGTTTGGTTATGTTCAATTCATCTGCGAGCATCCGGAGGGTGCCCCGGTCCGGTCCGTCGCCCAGTATGACGAATTCGGCGTCGAGCCCGCGTTCCAGCAGTATATGGACGGCCTGGAGGAAGACGCGTTGGCCTTTTTTTTCCGACAGGTGTCCGAGGGTGCCGACGACGGGCGTGCGCCATGGGCTGCCGATTTCGGTCACGTCGGCGAAATTCGGTTTTGGCATTCGGTTCAGGTCGAGTCCGTTGGGGACGACGCGGATGCGGTTTTGCGACACGCCGGCGACGTTGGCGATGCGTTCGCGGATGGCGCGCGAGACGGCGACGATGCCTTGCCCGGAGAATCCGGCCAGTGATTTCAATTCGCTTTCCTCGAGTCGGTTGGCGGTGACGAGAAAGGGGCAGTGCAATTTCGCAGCCATTCGTTCGGCTCGTTTTGCCAGGGGCGGCGAGAGCGCGTGGATAATGTTTATGCCCAGTTCTTGCGCGGTTCGCAGAGCCGGTCCGCCGCGCCACGCGGCGCCGAAGTGCGGTTGAACGCGGACGGGCGCGCCGACCTGCGCAAAATCGTTTGCGTTTTCTCCGTCGGCCAGCGCGAAGATTTCGGGCGGGAGGCCGATTTTGACCATGCCCGCGGCGAGGTTTCGGGTTGCAAAGGACATGCCGGAGTGGTTGGGCGTATCCATGAGCCACAGTGGGCGCAGTGCGTTCTTCATGGCGTTTCCGTTTCTCTCGCGATTCTCATGGTGTGCCGGTTATCCCCTGCTCCGTCCGGCGAGCGGATGGCTAGCCATTTTCGCCCTGGCCGGTTGTTGGCGAACTGTTTTTTTCGCGACAGCGGGTTTTCCCGCCGGTTT
>DAIPJX010000267.1:0-3053 GCA_036770065.1 Planctomycetota bacterium | reverse complement strand
GCCCGGACTTTTCCCGGAATGAAAATTCACGTCAAACAGCCTATATTTACATACTGTTTTACTATCTATATCCCAAATATTCACAGTGAGTTAAGACAAAAAGACATCGCTTCGCACAATGTGCCGCTTGACGTATTACAGAGACATGATATAACTGTAATTACGAAAGAAGCATTCTCGTGGAAACTTGATGAGCCACCTTTTCAGAAAAAGGAATGAAATGTCCCTAAAAGGAAGAATTTACTGCATCGTGGCATTGTTAATAGCCGTCGCAATGGCCATCGGAGCCGTCGGCGTTATCGCCATGACCAGCATGTACCGCGCAATGGAGCGTGAATCAACCATTACCGGGCAAGTGTCCCAAATAAAAGATATACGCGCCGACATGCAAGACGTCCTCATCAGAGCCAGGGAAATGGTCATCGCCACCGACGCCGCGGCCATGGCCAAGGAAATGGACGCCATAAATACACTGGTGCAAACACGAATCGATCCGCGGTTCGAGTCGTTGAAGCTTGATCCGAAATACAACGACAAGCTCAAACGCTTGAAGGAATTATGGGTGAACCATAAAAAGATCATCCAGAGAATTTACGAAAACACCTATGCCAACACCACCGTGTACGCCACCCGGCTGGCCGTCGGCGGCAGTCTCCGCTACTGGCTGTCGTTCGAGGAACCCCTGCGCCGCATCCGCAACTACGGCATGGCGGCCGGCACCCCCGAGGGGCAAGAACTGGCGATGGCGGCCCTCGAAACCATCGAAGCGATGAAAAGCGTCCAGTTGCAGGAAAAACTGATGGTTCTCGAAGAGGATCAGGCCCTCATCGAAAAAGCGAGCGACTTCGGCCGCGAAGAAGTGAACCGCTATGCCGCATTGCTGAACCAAATCGAACGAATGCTGACCAATCCGAAAGTTTCCGATTCGGAACTCAAGGCATACAGCGACCAGATTATGGCCAAAGCCAGGGGCAATTTCAAATACAACGGAGACGGCACCGCCACCTATGAAAGAATGTCCTTCACGCTGCCGGCGCAATTCATCAATCCCCAATTCGCCGAAGCCAGCCGTCTCTATTGGGATGAAATAAAGCCGGAACGAGGCCCTGGCTTCGAATTCTACGACGCCATCTACAAGCAGGCCCGGCAAAATTCCAACGGCGAAGCCTACCGCATCCTCATCAACGAATGCAACCCGACCCGGATCGTGGAAACGCAACTCATCGACGAAATCGCGGTCGAAAACGATCGCGCGCTCGACGAAGCCATCGCAAACGCCAAGACCGATTATACCCGCGCGCTGTGGATCCTCTTCGTCGGCGGCGCCTTGGGACTGGCCGTCGGCATCGCCGCCTCCGTCATCGCCGTCAGCCGCATCAACAAACAACTCGCGCACACGATCGCCGATCTCTCCAACCGCTCGAACGACGTCGACCGCATCGCCACGCAATTGGCCGCCGGCTCCGACTTGCTGTCGCAAGGCGCAACCGCACAGGCCGCCTCCCTGGAGGAAACGTCGTCCGCACTGGAAGAAATGGCCTCCATGACCAGGCAAAACGCGGACAACGCCACACAAACCAGCAATACCATGAACGAAACGCTCAAACTCGTTTCCGAAGGCTCGGCGACAGTGGCGACAGTCACGGAAGCCATGTCGGAAATCAGCGATTCGGCCGAAGAAATCAGCAACATCATCAAAACCATCGAGGAAATCGCCTTCCAGACCAACCTGCTCGCCTTGAACGCGGCGGTGGAAGCGGCTCGCGCGGGCGAAGCGGGCAAAGGCTTCGCCGTCGTCGCGGACGAAGTGCGCAATCTCGCGCAACGCTCGGCGCAAGCGGCCAAGGACACCTCGGAGTTGATCCACGGAACGGTTGAACGCATCAGGAACGGTTCGCAAAACGTGGAACACCTCGCCGTCGGGTTCAAGGACATCGAAAACGCCTCCCAAAACGTCGGCCATCTGGTCAATGAAATATCCACGGCCACCAATGAACAGGCCCAGGGCGTCGATCAAGTCAACACCGCTGTCGCGCAAATGGACAAGGTCACCCAAACCAACGCGGCCACAGCCGAAGAATCGGCGTCGGCGGCGTCGGATCTTTCCGAACAGTCCAGCAACCTGAACGCTCTTATTCGGAATCTCGCCTCTCTCGTGTACGGCGGCGCATCGACCGCCCGCCCGGCGAACAAAGCGAAACGCGCCCAGTCGAAGCGCCCGGTCCGCGCCCTTCCCATGCCCGACCAGAGCGCGCCGGCGCGCGCGGAACAACGCGTTCTTCGCCCCGACGCGGTCATTCCGCTCGACGGCGACGATCTTTCCGAGTTCTAGGCGCACCCGGCACGAAGAAGCCCCCGGACCGCGATCCGGGGGCTTTTTTTATGCTTGGCCCTTTGCAAAACGGCCATTCGTTCATTTTTCAAGAACCGCTTCCTTCCCCGGCGCGAACCGCCGGACGCGCACGATTCCCCACGCCCGCTTCGTCCGGTTTGCCCGCTTCGAATTGACGAACATTCAGGGGATTGCACGCGAAAATGAAGTGCTTCCCGTTTGCGATATGCGCCCTACTTGCGGGTGGCCGCGTCCACCGCCATGACTTTCGTCTTCGCTTCCCTGAGATAGTCTTGGCGGTCTTTCGGCAGATCCTGCGTGAACTCGGTGTTGAGGAAGGTCTCGGTCATTGCAATGGCCATTTCCGCCCCCACCACCCACGTGCCCATGCACAATATATTGGAATCGTTGACTTCGCGGCACTTGCGGGCTGCGTACACGCTTTCGCACGCGGCGGCCAGAATGCCGGAAAATTTGTTGGCGACCTGCGACATGCCCATGCCTGTTCCGCAGCAGAGAATGCCCATTTCCGCTTCGCCGTTCTGAATGGCGCGCGCCGCGTTGGGAGCCGTTTCAAAGAAAAACACCGGATTCTCCGGATCCAGCGTACCAACGTCCTTGATCTCGTATCCCTTATCAAGCAAATACCGCTTGATCGCTTCCTTGAGGGGAAACCCACCCTTGTCCGCACCAATGACCAGTTTTTTCATAATGCTCCTCC
>DAIPJX010000061.1:0-11314 GCA_036770065.1 Planctomycetota bacterium | reverse complement strand
GCATATTCTGTCCCCAAGAAAAAGTACTATCGCGGTACATGAAAAATTATTTGAAACTGGAATTGTATGCAATATCCCATCTTTCCCGAATTTCAAAAGAAAGAGGATGCCGACATCGGGTCGCCTACGCATATGCTTTTCATGGGAGAGGATTCCGACATTGCGGCTGATTGGGACGAAGGCGTGTTCACCGACTCCTTTAGAAGCGTATGGGGCAGCATCAACGGGTATTACGTCACGATGCATGTCACATCCCTGACGGATGAGTATGTCCTCTATGAAGTGCCGCTTAAGATCGACGGGAAAAGCTACAATCTGGGCGTTGCGTATGATTTCGAAGTGGCGGAATACCGCATGCTCTCCGCCCGCCTGGACGAATCCGAGACAGGAGGGATTCCTTCCCGCGAAGAACGGTTGTTGCGAAAAGGCGATGAAATCACGACCCTGTTCGTTCGGATAAACACGGAAACGGAGGAGGTGGTTCTTTATCCGAATGAGACATTCACGCTGACCGACACTCCCCGGTTTGCCGAACTGGATCTTCCTGATGGCCGGTATTATCTCATGTTTTTGCTGACGGACTGCAAGGAAGGACTCTACTATTCAGATCCCGCCGCCGTATTGATTGAAGATGGCGGCGCAACGATCTCCAGCATCGAAAATGACGATGCCCCTTGTCAGTCGGGCCGCCAATAAAAAAGACGGCAATCCGGGCGTGGGATCCACCAGCGCCCGACAGGGCTGTTGACACCACGACATCGAATGCCGCCCGCAAAAACGGGGTCGTCGGTCACGGTGTCGAAGTCAAAGCAGCGCGAAGCTGTCAGGATTCGTGGGTCTTGGATTTTTCGACATGTAAATTGTATGTTCAATTAGTTATTCTCGTTCGGCGCTTCCTCCACATAAAAGTATAATGGCACTCACAAAGTACGCTCTCGCATCAGCAATTGTCCATCCTTGCGGACGGCAAACACATCCGACCGCATGCGGCCTCAACGGGGATTAACCAAAATAACAGCGCTGCGAGGTTCAACCGCGAAGCGATCCTGGCGATGCCCTATCGATGGCGCATGCTCCAAAATTTCCACAATGTCTTCAGGCGACGGGCGCGATGTATCCACAACTTTTCTCCACTCGCGGCCGCGATTCGGCACCGAAAAATGCCGCCACTCCTCCGACGCATTCAATATCACGTAAATATCATCGTCCGCCCTGCCGTCGGGCCGTTTCGCCTGTCCTCCGTCCAACACAAAACCAAGCCACGACGCATCCTCCGACCAGTCCGCCTCATTCTCCCGCTCGCCATGCCATGTAATGCCGTCGTTCGGATTAAAAAAGCGCTCGCGGCGCAATACCGGGTGTTCGCGGCGGAACGCAATCATCAATTTTACGAAACGCCGGATATCGGCATTCTCCTCCAGCAGTTTCCAATTAACCCAACTGATCGCATTGTCCTGACAGTACGCATTGTTGTTGCCTTGTTGCGTACGGCAAAATTCATCGCCCGCAAGCAACATCGGAACGCCTTGCGAGATCATAAGAGTCGCAATGTAATTTTTTATCTGGCGACGTCGCTTTCGAATGATATCGGCATCATTTGTCGGGCCTTCGACACCGAAGTTCATCGAATGATTGTACTCTTCGCCGTCACGATTATTTTCGCCGTTGTCTTCGTTATGCTTGTGCGCATAACTGACCAGATCGTTGAGCGTAAAACCGTCATGCGCGGTGATAAAGTTGACCGTATGGCCGGGACGTCCAAATCCGCCGTCCTTTCGATACAGATCGTCCGAACCGCAAACACGGCTGGCGAATCGGCTCACCAGCCCTTTATCGCCACGCCAAAACATCCGGACGTCGTCGCGGTAATAGCCGTTCCATTCCGACCACCTGCCGTACGACGGGAAATTACCGACCTGATTCAAACCGGCGGCATCCCACGCTTCCGCGATCAGTTTGGTGTTGGCAAGAACGGGATCGCGTGAAATCGTTTCCAGGATGGGCGGATTCGCGAGCACTTTGCCGTCCACGTCGCGGCCGAGGATGGACGCGAGATCGAAACGAAATCCGTCAATATGCATAAACGCGGTCCAGTAATGCAAAACATCAAGAATAAAAGACCGGACCACCGGATGGTTGCAGTTGAACGTATTGCCGCACCCGGAATAGTTGCGGTATTTTCCCGCTTCATCCAGCATGTAATACGTCGGATTGTCGAGGCCGCGAAACGAAATGGTCGGGCCGCGTTCATCGCCTTCGGCGGTGTGGTTGAACACAACGTCGAGATACACTTCAATGCCCGCCTTGTGGAACTGTTTCACCATTTCGCGGAATTCGCCGATGACCCCGGCATCGCCCGAATCAACGGCATACGCTGTATTGGGACAGAAAAAACCGATCGGGGAATATCCCCAAAAATTAAGCAGGGATTGCCCCGTTTTGGGGTCTTTGCGCAGGTTTTCGTTTTCGTCGAATTCAAAGACCGGCATCAACTCCACCGCTGTCACGCCGAGATCGAGAAGATAGGGAATTTTTTCAACCAGGCCAAGGAACGTTCCCGGCTGCCTGACGCCCGAGGTCGGATCTATGGTGAAGCCCCGTACGTGCAATTCGTAAATGACCGTATCTTCAATCGGCGTCAATGGCGGCACATCGCCGGACCAGTCGAACTGTCGGCTGGAAGACAGGCGGCAGCGGCGCGGCGACGTTGTCAATACCTCGGGCCGGCCCCAAAGACCGTCGCCGGAAAATGCGCGCGCATAGGGATCGAGAAGCGGTCGTTCGGCATCAAAATAGAGACCTTTTTCGTGATCGACCGGCCCTCCCGCCTTCCACACATAGCGGAGCGCTTTCAACCGTTCGGACGTCTCGTGCAGCAACCGGACATGCCAAATCTCGCCCGTTCGGTTCAGCTTCGGGTCGAGTTCTATTTCGGCCGCCGCATCACCCGAATCGCCGTCGTAAATGACCAGTTTCATTGTTTGGGCGGTACTGGAATACACCGCGAAATTGACGCCGCCGGGAGTGCGGATCGGGCCAAGCGGAAGCGGGCTTCCGCGCACCACGCCAAAACCGCCGACCATGCGTTGACGTGTACCGGAACCGCCGTCGTCACGCATATAGACACTGGTCAGTCCATCGCCAAAAACTTTGTCCATCGCTTTCCTTTCAGGCATTACCAGCCAAGCCGCGACTTCCAATTCTCCGCATTAAGCGACGTATCGGTCGAACGGGCCAGGCGCTGCAACCGCCATAACACAAGGTGCGCCAGTCCGACCGGCGGCGCATCGGCGCGAACCGGCGCATAGGAGCGCGCGTCGGCGAGCATGGCAAGCAGTGCCGTTCTCGCGTCGTCCCGGCCGTCCTGAATGCCCGTCGCGGCCAACAACAACGCATCGACCGCGGCTTCCGCCATTCGAAGCCCGTCGGAACCGAACTCGGGCGACGCATAGGGCGACTGGACGATGCTGAGAATCGCGGCGACGGAACCGACCGAACCGGCTTGCCCAAGCGCGACGGCGACAGCTGCGCGTTGCCCGCGGTCGATATCGGGCATCAACAGCATTCGTTCCAGTTCGGCAATGCCGTTCTTCCTCGATTCAAGCAAAAGGCCGTCCTCATCGGGAAAATCCGGCGGATAATTCAGAGCCGATCCAACGCAGCCGGCGGCGGCGGCAAACAATCCGGAATCCCGCGCCTGCGGCAATTGGTTCGTCGCTCGGAGAATGCTGAATCGGGCTATCCGCTTCGTGGACATAAAACGGCGGCGCCGCCAGTTTTCCGCCTCGGTCGCGTCCTCTTGGGAAAAATCCATTGCCGCCAACGGTCCGAAATCGTCAAAGCCGGTGCGGCACATAACCCCCATCGTTTCAAACGCGGACTGGTTCAGCGCTTCATCATCGGAATCAAGCAGTCTGGAGAACGCGGCAATCAGTTCGGGCAATCCTTCCGCGCCCATGTCGGACAGGGACAAAAGCGCGTTGGACCGGATTTCGGCGATTTCATCCGGAACGAGATATTCCATATCCATCCCTTGCGCCGCCCAAATACGGGCCCATCTGCTCGGATCGTTGCCAAGCGCCTTGCCGATATAATGTTCTATGGCCGCGCGCGCCGCCGGGCCGTAGAACAAGTCCTCGCTGTAGGGAAGCGCGGTGCCGACAGGATCGAATTGCCCGGCCAGAATACGCGTCACCCGCGTCTGCATTTGTTCCGTCGCATGATTCAGCCGACCGCGCCGGGTGAGCGGAGGACGGCGCAGCGGTTCAAGAATATCCGGTGCCGCAACGCGCTGATACCCGACCGCGTAGGCAATGTAATTGAATCGCGACCGTTCGGAATTCATCAGGCAAAATGCGGGCAGCAAACGGATGGCGACATTCTTCACTTCCAACGTGCCGGTGGTGGCAAGAAGCGATCCAATCGCTCCAATGTCGGTCGGATCGCCCAGCATCGCCAATGTCTCAACCGCGCCTTGAACGATAAGGGTGTTGGCGCGGGAAAGCGATTCGCGAAGCATGGTCTGCATTTCGCGCGAATTCGGTCCGCGCAGTTCATTGTACACCGCTTCGATCGCATGGACGCGGCCGCCCGCGGTTGTGTTCATCGCCTCGATCAAGCTGTCGAGGCGGTCGGCGAGCGCTCCGGCGTCTTCGCCGTGCCCCGCAAACGGCAAACAAGCGCACAGCAGCAGCACCGCCGCCGAACTGCGGATCCAAAGGCGCGTTTGAAAATTATTTTTCATGCAAGCGCACATTTCTAATCAACACAACCGCCGGCGTCTCCGCCCGGCGATAGAAAAACAATCCCGCGCGTCCCGTTTCCCCGGCGCCTGTCAATGCGTTGTCGTATCCGGCTCCGCCGGCGAGCGGTCGGAATCCCGTCCCGTCAAAATCAAAGGCTACCGTATTCCACCCCTGCCTCAACCGTACCGGCCGCGTTTCGAAATCAGTCCACCCGTTCGCGCCGGCCACGGTGAAAACCATCGACAATGCCGCCTCGTCCGTCCCGTCGTGATATGCGTCCAGGGTGATGGAAGAGACGTTGGACAGGTTTTCCGGCGGGCTGAATGTTTTGTACACCGCCGCCCTGCCCTTGGACGCCTTGTCCAAATCAAACTTCAGCGCCCTTCCGCCCTGGCCGTCCGATACGGTTCCGACGCTGCCCGGGTCGCTCCATGCCGGCATGCGCCACAACGAACCGTTGTCTATGTCAAGCGCCTTCCACACCGTCCCGTTCCGCTCTCCCGTAGCGCCTGCGAGAAGTTCGGGGATGTTTTCCTCGTACGGTTGAATTTGCACGCTATCCGAAATTTCGTCAGGCTCGAGTACAATGCCCGTCTCCGCGTTTCCGGACAGAAAGTAATTTAATGCGCGGATAAGAAAGCGGAGTGTCGGCCCATTGGAGGAACGCCCATACCGCCAATCTTTTCGCCAATCAAGCGCGGTGGCGACCGCGAGGACATTGCCGTCACGAACGACTGCGTCAACCGCGTCAAACGCGGCAAGTTGGTGATCATCCGGAAGCGGGCCGTATCGCCCGCCCACGGCGTCGGCAAGACGGCGCATAAAGCCGTCCGCCTGTCCCCGGGTCGATGCATCGAGCCAGATATGGCCGCCTCCCGAAAGATAATCCGCGGCGTTACGGATATCGCTGTCGGACCAGCGTTCCGCTTCCTCCGGCGCGAGGAGCGACAACAAGCAGTCGGCAAGCGTCGCATCGCCCGGCGCGACGCGGCGGTCCTCAACCGTCAGTCCCGCACCCAGCCGCTCCGCCAGGATATTGAATAATTTTTCCGATGCCGAATCAGGCAAACGGGCAAAATCGCCGACCACGATAAGCAAGCTGTCATTGTCCATTGAGCTGGCCGCAACGCTGACGGAACGCTGGCGGTCGCGGCGGGCATTGCGTCGCCAATCCGGCGAACCGCCGTCAAAGGCTATGGAAGAGAATCCGTCCTCCGTGCTGTTGTCACCCAGATTGCTTCGCCCAAAACCGCCGCCGACACCCGGACGACGTACGGCGGAATCGCCGCCGCCACCCGGACGACGTACGGCGGAATCGCCGCCGCCACCGCCGGATTCGCCGTTCCGCGAATCAAAACGTCCTTCGTTCAATCCCGATTCGCCGTTTCCGGAACCCGACCGGCTCCGGCCACGCCCCATATCCCTCGATGGAGCGCCCGAACCAACCGGAAGTCCGGCCAAACCGCCTGACAACAGAACCGTTCCGGGTCTTGCGCCCGTTATGCTTTCGCCGGCCAGGGACGATTGCGGACGGATTTCCCGAACACCGGGATCGCTCTGTTCGGCACGAGCCATTTCGGAAATGTCGGATGCGGTCGCGTCGCGGTCCGGGTCGAAAATTTCCACACGCGGTTCAGGCATAGACTCGAAAACGCTGCGCGCCGCTCCACGACGGCCTCTCGGATCGATTCGACGCTCTTCCCGATCCATGGCGACCGTTTCCGCTTCCGCCTGTTCGGCCACGGAGAAATCTTCCGTCGCGGCAAGCGGCTGAACAACGCGCTCATCATCGGACCACGCCACGAGGCCGCGCGATTCCGGTGATTCCGGTTCCGGTCGGACTTCGCCGCTTTCCCGCCGTTGTTCCACCCGCATCGTCCGCTCGACCGGTTCAGCCTGCGGTTCGGAAATTTCGGGAAGCGTCGACTCGGGAAGTTCGCGCTCCGGCCTTTCGTTCCGGCTGGCGCGCCGGCGCAAAGGCTCATTGTCGCGATTTTCCAGCGGCACAACCGATGGCTGGTTCGCTTGCGCGAGTATTGCTTCGTCATTCGCGGCGACAGGCGATTCAAGGGAACGGGCGGCGGGCAGACCGGACGACTCGCCGACATTCCCGTCGAACACTATTTCTCCCGCGTCATCCGCCCTGCCGCCGCCGGCGCCCGCACCGCCCGGCGAAGCGGCTCCGAGTATGCCCCGTTCCGCATCGGAAAAGCCGACGTTTGGCTGATGCTCGTCCTCGATCAGCGAAACCGCCAACCGCTCCCCTTCCGAACGGACGCCGGACGCGGTGCCGAGAAGCGCGATAAACGCGGCCAAAAGAATCAAATTGGCAAGACCGGACACCAACAGGAATCGGGCAAGCGAGCTTTTGCCCAAACGGTATAACATATAAACAATCAACAAAAGCAACAGGAGCAGCAAAAGCAGAATCGCCAGGAGATACATCCACCATGCGCTCCAGAATCCGCTCCCGCCGCCGACATCGCCATCCGCCTCGGGGAAGCTGAAATCATGAAGCGTCGACGGCTCAATCGCCGGCTCCGGTTCCCGCCGGTCGCGAAACGCGCGCGACGCCCGTTCCCACGGCGATTCCGCCGGACCGTCTATCGCCAATGGTTCAAGCTGATCCGGCACCGACAAGCCGCCGCCGTCGTCCCTCGCAAACGCGCCCTGTTCCTCTACGCGCCAGCGCAGTGGAATCGCCGCCGTTCCCGGACCGGCCTGGATGGCGACGACCGATTCATACATTCCGTCCGGCGTACCCAACGGCACCGAGACCATGAGTTCGAGCGAAAATTCCCCCTCTCCGCCGGCGATCGTTTCCGGGATGTTTACAATGGTCAACGCGGCATTGCCGTTTGTTTCGGCGGTTACATCCGCGCCTTTATCAGCGCTGTACGGGATGACCAGCTTCCGCCCGGCAAACGTGCCCGGAGGCACGACCCCCAGATCGATCGCTTCCGTTCCGCCGAGACGAACGGTTCCCACCCTGAGGCGGGCATGCGCGGCGTCACGAATGATGCCGTGGTCGGACACGGAAAAAGAGCCTGTATATTCGCCCGGCATCGCGGCGGAAGGCACCTCTATTTCCAGTTCAAATCCATGCCGCCCGGGTTCAAGCCTCATGTTGGACGCCAATCCGGGCCAATCGGGCGCATTCCACAACAAATCAAAATAGATGTCCCGGGGAATTTCGGCCTCGAGATCAAATGCGGCGACCGCCGTCCCCGTTTCTCCCGGGAACAACACGCCGAAGTCGATGTCCCCGTCCAACCGCACCGTACCCTCTACCGGCGGATCGGGAACCTGCACCGCCGGACTCGACGCCTGGCGGACAAAATCCCCATACTCCCATGCCGTGCCGGCGGCGCGCACCGTCACGAACATTCGTTCCGGCGCATACTCGGGAACATCCGCGTACGTTCCATACACGCCGTCGCCCGCGATTCCGTCGCCATGCAGGCCGTCATCAAAAAGTTGAACCGGATCGTCGAAAATTCCCGGAAGCGGTTCGATCCAAACCTCCGCGTCGGCCAGCGGGCTTGCGCCTTCCGCCAAAGTGGCGCCGATGGAAATTCTTCCCGGACCATACTGCGGCGGGAACATATCAAGGAAAAACGGGCTATCGCCCGACAAGGAAAACGCCGATGCGTTCGGCGCCGCGTCCATCCAGGAAAACTGCCACTCGCCCTCCGCCGGTCGTCCGACCATGTGGACGCCGGAAAACTGGCCGCCCGCATGGAACGATCCATCGGGGCGAACCACCCTGACGCGCGCCCCTTCATCGGCAATGGCGACCAGCCTGCGTAGCGACGCGTCAATGGGAATATACAGGTCGCCGGCGGACTGCGGCAGCAGCTCGGAACGAATTACCCGCCGCTTGCCAAGTTCGGCGGCAAGGCGTGCGTAAATATCCGGCAGGTCCTCGTCCTTCGGCGCGCGAAAGTACATGCCGCCCGTGGATTCCGCCATTATTTTCAGCACATTATGATCGGCCAGTTCGGTCAGACCGATGGTATAGAGACGAATGCCCGCCTCGGCGCATTGCGCATGCGTGTCGCGATACCGCGATCCCTCGTTTCTTCCGTCGGTAAGAAGAATTATCACCGGCCTCGCGGAATCATCCGTCCCGGCCTCCCCGGCGAATTGTTCAAGGCCCATCTGAAGCGGCGCGTCGAGGCTGGTCAGTCCGTTCGCCCCGACCCGGCTCAGTTCATTCAGAAGCGTTTCGCCTTGGTCGAGGGGAAGGAGCGGCGTGTTGAGGCGCGCGCGCGAATTGAACGTGATAAGGCCGACCCGGCCAACGCCGCCGCCTTCGCGCGCCATTTCGATAAAGGTTCGCGCCGCGACCACGCGTCGGCGTTTCGGATCGGTGTGGTTCATGGAGGAACTGGCGTCGACAGCGAGAAAAACGTCGACCAGTTGCGTCGCATACGAACAACGGGCGTCGGCAACGCCTTCCGCGACGATCGGACCGTTGTCAGGATGATAGGAGACGCGGACCGTGGCTTCGCCTTCCCTGTCCTGAATGGGCACCTGGCGCGCATCAAGAAAAACCGTCTGTCCGCTTTGCCACAAATACACGCCTCCGGCGCGATTCATGTCGTCGTCCCGAACGTCGGGATCGATGCCGTCCGGGAAAACATGGACGGAAAAATCCTCCGCCCTCGCCGTGGACAAATTCCGAAGGAACGCGTCGGGAAGCCGCACCGCCAATTTCAAATTCGACGGCGCGCGCGGATCGCCCAAATCCGTTGTCAGCAATTCAACCGACAGCCGTTCCTCTTCCGCGCCGTTCGCGCGAAGAGGCCACAGCGGCGACAACGCCAGCGCCGCAATCAGAAAGAGGACTGGGCGGCAATGCCTCATAATGCACCCGGCTCCAAAACCGGCAAGTCGACATTGCGAACGCCGCCGGAGCGGCAAATGCCGAAAACGCGCATGACCGCGCTATACGCCACTCTCGCGTCGGCGCGGATAACGGCCGGCCGCTCGGGATACGCGCCGGAAAAGTCCGCTACCAGCCCCCGCAGTTCGGTCTCCGTCATTACCTTCCCGTTGACGACAAGCGTTCCCGCCTCGCGAATGTTGATGACGAGGCGCGAGGGGGCGGAGTCCGCCTTGACGCCGGCTTCGCTTTCGGGCAGCGTGACGGAATGGTCGGTCTCGAGCCGGTTGAAATTGGTCGCCACCAAAAAAAAGATAAGGAGAAGAAACACGACGTCGATAAGCGACGTGAGCGGGATTTCGTACTGTTCTTCCTCGTGCAGCGCTTTCATGCAGTTCTCCCGCTAGTCGACGCTCGTATCGTCGGAGTCCGCCATCGTGTCGTCGTCGCCGTCATCCGGCGCCGGCGACTGGAATGTTCTTCCCCCGCCCGGCCGTTGTTGCGTCAAGGCGCGGTTGGATGCGGCGGAAATAAAAGCGAGCGCCCGATTTTCCACATCGCGCATAATCGAATCCGCGTGGTTGCGCATCATGTGATACAGGACCAGGAGAGGAATCGCCACCACCAGCCCGAACGCCGTCGTATACAGCGCTTCGTAAATGCCGGCGGCGAAATTGCTCGGATCGTCCATCCCAAGCTCCGCGGCGGTGCGAAACGCCGCGATAAGCCCGAACACGGTTCCAAGCAGGCCGAGAAGCGGCGCAATCGAGGCGACAACGCCTATCGGGCGCAAATTCGATCGCAAATCGAACAGTATGCGCGACGCTTCGTCGTCAACCGTATTTTCCAGTTCGCGCCTGGTCGCGCCGCTTCGGGAAAGCAGCGCGTACATTACCCGGCCCATGGCCGATTTGTCGCCTTCCACCACCTTGAGTCCGGCCTGCACGCCGCCCGAGACCATGGCGTCGCGCAGCCCGTCCATCAGGCGCTTGGGAATCTGCGCTCCGCGCCGGATGGACAAGAGCCGCTCCGCCGCGAACGCACAGCCGATAATCGATGCGGCGAGAATGGCGTACATCACCCTGCCGCCTTTTTCAAACGAACTGAACACCGACTCGGCGACCAGCTCGTCCGCCCGCCCGGCGGCGGCGCAGAACACAAGCGGAAGCGCAATACAAAACAGTCGGGTCATCATGGGACGCCTGTGCATGGTCTTTATCCTTCCGCCGTAATGCCGGCCTGCAATTCACGCGCCTCTTCGGCGGCCGGCGTTTCCGGATAACGGGCCAACACCCGTTCCAGATCGCTTAGCGCCTTGTCGCGCAGGTTATCCTCAAGCGCAATGCGCGCCGCCCGCACCAGCGCGGCAGCCGCCCATTCGGGATATTGCGGATAGTACAAATCCACGGCCACCAATTCGGTGCGGGCCTTTTCGCGATCTCCGGCCATACCGGCCGTCAGGCCCAGGCCATACATGGATTTGGCCGCCGTTTCCGTGTTCTTGTCCATCGACAGCGCCCGCTCGAACGCGGACGCGGCGTCCGCATACGCGCCAAGTTCCAGGTTCGCCTGCCCAAGCCCCCAATACGCTTCCTGAACATACGGACCGTCGGGATTGCGCAAAAGGCGCCGGAACACTTCGCGCGCGTCGGCCGACTTGCCGTCAAGCAACAGGGAGAAT
>DAIPJX010000060.1:0-11327 GCA_036770065.1 Planctomycetota bacterium | reverse complement strand
AAGCCGGCATAGGGGGTAACCTCTATCGAGGGTTCGAATCCCTCCCTCTCCGCCAATTATTAGTTCGCTATCACCCGCTATCGGCTAAAAAGCCATAGCGGGTTTAGCTTTATATCGACCATTTTGTTGGTACATGGATAGTGTGCTTTGGAATACGATTTCGCTGCTGACAAATATAACATCATTGCCGCGCAGAGTGTCGCGCAATAGATAATCGGTCAGGCATTCCGCCGCGAGGTATGATTGCTGATATTGGTTTTTGTGAACGAGGTGGGTGAAGACGTTGCTTTCCAGAAGTTCCGCGTTTTCCGGGAAAATGTCGCTGCCAATCGCGGGGATGACGCCGGCGCGCCCCGATTCGATGAGTGCGCGGCCAAGCATGACGCTGCACCTG
This sequence comes from Planctomycetota bacterium, assembly GCA_036770065.1. Taxonomy (GTDB): domain Bacteria; phylum Planctomycetota; class SZUA-567; order SZUA-567; family SZUA-567; genus JAJBSZ01. Next base: position 10,933 of record DAIPJX010000060.1, on the reverse strand, counting down.
GCGTTGACGCTCAGGCAACAGGTAATGTCCGGGTGGCGTTCCAGCTCCCGCGCAATGCGGAGGTGGCCGTCATGGCCAAGCGATTCGGTATGGATTTTGTAGACGGGGTTTTCCAGCCCTTTTTCGCTTAGATAGGTGTCGAACCCCAATACGATCAGATAGTGCGAGGGCATCGCTATATTGCCCGCGCACAATAATATCGATCCGTTTTCGGGAATCATTCTGGTCACCAAATCCGCCATCATTTGACCGATGACGGAATAGTTCGGCTGAATGCAACGGAGCCGGCTGGAATGGGGAATATCGTCGCCGACCAGAACGACCGGAATGTTCTGCCTGCCGAAATTGGCGAGCGACGCCTGCCCGAAATCGTCCATGAACCCGACGGTGAGGAGTCCGTCCAGCCTTCCCTGATTGTACAGCCGGGAGATTCTGTCTTCCTGGTTGTCCAGGCTTTTCGAGTACGGGATCTCGATGTAGTCGATCTTGTAATCCCCCACGGAGTTCAAATAATCGCGTACGCCCTGCCATACCGGCGTAAAATAATACCGGTTTTCTCCGGACGCTTCGGGAAACGCGGCGGCGATGGTGAGCGCTTTTCGTTTGAGCGATGCGGCCATGGCGTTCGGGCGGTAGTGGTTTTTTTTCGCAATGGCGAGGACGCGTTGACGGGTCGCTTCGCTGACGCCCATCTTGCCCGCCAGGGCGCAATGCACCGTGCCAAGCGAGACGCCCGCCTGTTCGGCGATATCCTTGATTGTGACCCGTTTAACCACGATGAATCCCCATTGAGGCAAACGTGGCGAAAAAGTCTATGCAATGCGCCGCGGGACGCGCGGCGCATTGCGATGATGGAAATGTTCTTAGTGTTGCCAGCTTGGCGCCGGGATGCTTTTCACCAGGCTGTCGATGGCCACGGATTCGCCCGACTTCATGCTTTGGTTGGCGGCGATGCCGACCAGAATTGAATATGAACCGTCGCCGATGCCGGCGGCGCGTTTCAGCGGATCGTTCGATTTATCGGGGCTGTAGATATCGGCCAGCATGACTTTGTCGCCGCCGCCGTGATGTCCGACGCCGGTGCGCACTTCCAGATCCTTCGGTTCGGCGAACGAGGGGAAGTGGCGAATATAGGTCGCGCCCTTGACCGTTTCGCCTTGCACACGGCCGTCGCCGGCGATATAGGTGGATTCGACCGTGCCGTGCTCGAGTCTGCCCTTGGTGCCGTTGAAGGAAATGCGGTAGCCTTCCCACGGCAAGAACGCGTTCAGGCAATAGCTCATCAACGTGCCGGACTGGTATTTGACCACCACGTTCATGCTGTCCTCGATATCCATTTCCTTCGAGAACACGCAACGGTCGCGGAAATAGCCGTCGTATTTCTCGTTTTCCAGATAGTATTCCCGCAGATTGGTCGCTTTCTCGAGATCGAGGAAGAAGGGGCATTTCGAAGCGGTCGGGCAGCCGTGGCAGCGTTCGCCGTGGTTTTCCAGGCCCAGTTGTTCGACGACGCCGGTGTCGGCGCCGTAAAAACCGCGTCTGCCCATCGCGGACACCGAGACGGGATTTTCGCCCAGCCACCAGTTCATCAAATCGAAATGGTGGGTTGCCTTGTGCACCATCAGGCCGCCGGAATTTTTCTTGTGCCTGTGCCAGCGGCGGAAATAATCCGCTCCATGGGAGGTGTTGAGCGCCCATTCGAAATCAACCGACAATACTTTTCCGATGATTCCGGACGCGAGCAGTTCCTTGACCTGACTGCGCGGCGGCGAATAGCGGTAGTTGAAGGTGACGCGGACGCTTTTCCCGGTGCGGTTGGACGCGTCGATAATGCGCTGGCAGCGCGCCGCGTCGACGGTCATCGGTTTTTCCGTCACCACCTCGCAGCCGAGTTCCAGCGCCCTGACGATATAGTCGTCATGGGTTACGTCGGGACCGGTGGTGACGATGACGTAGTCGGGTTTTTGCTCCCGAATCATTTTTTCAAAGCCTTCGGCCGGGTAGAGCGCGATGTCGGGGTAGTCATAATTCTTTTTCATATAGTTGTTGCGCAGTTGCAGGCGTCCGGGATTGGTATCGCACATGGCGGTGAGAATGGACGAATCGCGGAAATCCTTGCCCATCGCGTCCGCGTACATGAGCGAACGATGGCCGATTCCCACCTGGACATAGCGGATGATTTTGTTGCTGCTCATTGTTCTGTATCCTTATGCAGTTGGCGGCGGATGAAAGCGTTCAACGGTTGGCGGCCGCGTCCAGGCGCCTGATGCGCCGGGAGCCTTCGCGGATGATCTGGTCCGCCGCCTGGTCGGGGGTCAATTTGTTGAATGAGACGCCTTCCAGAATTTCCAGAAGAAGCGAACGGATTCGTTCGTGCTCGAACAGGGGGCTTGTGTAGACAATGCGCGCCCCGTCCAGTTGTTTTTCCGCGTCAAGGTTCATTGCGCTGATTCTTCCTTCCTGCAGCAGCCGGTCGTAGGCGGGTTTCGCCACCGGGATGCCGCGCGCCAGTCCGAGGGCGGACGCGGCGTCGGGGTTGGTCAGGAAGAAGGAAATGAACTTGGCGGCGAGTTCGGGATGTTTCGAGTTTTTGCCGACGGCGAGCATCATGGCGGGCCGGCCGATGCGGTCGGGCTTGGGATTTTTCCCGTCAAGGGTGAGGAAATCGCCCAACACCATGTCGAACCCTTTTTCTATCGGTCCGACGGTGCGCAAATCAAGCATGGAATTCCACACGAACGTTCCCGCCCAATCGCCGTTGACGTATTCGGCCACCTGTTCGGACGGGCGGTCGTACTGGCCTCCGGCGCTGGTGCGGACCGGCGCGGAAACGGCGGAATGGCTGTCCATCATGGCTTTGAACCATTCGATGCCGACGGCGAGCTGTTCCTTGTCCAGGCCGATTTTCGGCTCGGTGGGATGGATGATTTGCTGTCCGAACTTCTCGTACAGGTATGCGTCGAGCATGTACAGCCCTTCGATCGGTTCAAGATCGGTGGCGTAGTATTTGTCGCCCATCGCCTTGAATTTCGCGCCCGCGTCGATGAGGTCGTCCCATGTTTTCGGGAGCGGCGCTCCGGCCTTGTCCCACATGGTTTTGTTCCAGATGAAGAAGCGCGTCGTCATGGATACGGGCAGGCCGTTCAGCGCGCCGTTCGATATTCCGGATGCGATCATGTCGTCCGTGAAGGCGGCGAGGTTCAGGTTGTCCTTGACCTTGTTCAGGTCGTACAGGCCGTCGCCCTTGGGCGAGAACATGTCGATCCAGGCCCAGTTGATTTGCATGATGTCCGGTTCGGCGCCGGCGCCTATTTGGGTGGTCAGGCGTTCGACGTATCCGCTCCAGCCCATGTATTCGGGCTTGATGGTGACGCCGGGGTTTTGTTCTTCGAACAGCTTGATCACGGCCAGTGTGGTTTCGTGCCGTTCGGAGCCGCCCCACCAGCAGAATCGCAGCTCCGTGTTTTCTCCGGCGCGGAGCGACAGAGTCGAAAGGAGAAAAAACATTGCGAAAAGAAGTGTCTTTTTCATTGCGTTTCCTTTCTCGCGACAAAGAACCGAATGCGCGCGACGTTATCGCGTCAAGCGCCGGAGCAGGCGGGGTATTTCATTCGCCAGCCGTTCCGCCCCTTCAGCGGGGGTGGTTTTTTCATAACTGATGTTTTCAATCACTTCGGTGAGCAACGTTACCATTCGCGGGTCTTCGAAATACGGACTGGGGCTGAACACTTCAACGCCCTCCAGTTGGGCAATCGCATCGGCGTTGATGGGCGCGATCAAATTCTGCCTTTCCAGTTCCGCCCTGGCCGGATTGGCGACAAGAACGCCGCGCGTGATTTGCAATTCCCGCGCCGCTTCCGGCGTTGTCAGAAGGAAGCTGATGCAGGATGCCGCCTTGGCCGGATTTTTCGAATTCCTGCTGACGCCGATAATCATGGCGGGACGGCCGATGCGCCCGGAATTTTTCGCTTCGGGCATATCGGGCCACGGGCCGACCACCCACTCGAATTCCTTGAGCGGCGTTGACAGGGTCAGGGGAATGACGGAGTCCCACTGGAAATTCCCCGCCCAGAGACCGTTGATGAAATCCGGTTGCTCATGGCTTTGAAATTCCGGATCGCCCGTATTGGCGGAGCGGAGCCCGAGATCGGGCAGAACATGATTGTCGAGAAGTTGCCTGTAGTAGCCGAGCATGTCCTCCAGTTGTTCCACGCTCAGGCCGAGTTCGTTCGTGGCCGGGTCGATGACCATCGAGCCGGTTTTCTGGAAAATGTATCCCGCCAGCATATCCGCCACCGCTGTGCGCCGCATATCGATGGGATAATAGCCTTCGCCCAGTTTCTCGCGGAAAACCGGCCCGGCGTTCATGATTTCGTCCCATGTTGTCGGAATGGACAATCCGGCCCGCTCCCAGATTGTCTTGTTCCAGAGAAAATAACGGGTGGTGAACGAAACGGGCAGCGCGTTCAATTTGCCGTTCACCATGCAGATATCGAGCCACTTTTGATCATACGCGGCCAGGTCGATGGAATCCTTTACGCTCAGCAAGTCGTGGAAGCCGTCGCCGTTTTTCGAAAATGTGGCGAGCCACGCCCAATCCATTTGGATTATGTCGGCTTCAGCCCCGGCGCCGAATTGCGTGGTCAGGCGTTCGAGGTAACCGCCCCATCCCATGTATTCCGCCTTGATGGCGGTGCCCGGATTGTATTCCTCGAACAGCTTGAGCGCGGCCAGCGTTTTTTCATGGCGTTCGCTGCCGCCCCACCAGGAGAAGCGCAACTCCGCGTCTTCTCCCGCGCGAAGCGGGAGATTCGACAGGACAAGAACCATTGCGAAAAGAAGTATTTTTTTCATGCATTTTCTTTCATGACAAGACAAGGAAGTGAAGGCGTCGGCTTATCGCGTCAAGCGCCGGAGCAGGCGGGTAACGTCGTTGTGCATGCTTTCCGCCGCTTCGCGCGGGGTGATTTTCCCATAGCTGATATTTTCGATAAGTTCGGCGAACATGAGGAGCATGCGCGGGTCTTCAAAATACGGGCTTGGGCTGTAAACGTCGACGTTCTCCAACTGCTTCATCGCTTCGATATTGATGGGTATGATGAGATCCTGCTTTTCCAGTTCTTCCCGCGACGGGTTTGAAATCAGGACGCCGCGCGTGACTTTCAGCACCCGTGCCGCTTCGGGGGTTGTGAGGAGATAGTTCAGGCATTCGGCGGCTTCGACGGGATACTGGGTGTTCTTTTTGACCGCCAGAATTTGAGCGGGACGGCCGATGCGTCCGGAGTTTTTCGAATCGGGCATGCCGGGCCAGGTCCCCAATTCCCACACGAATTCCTTGGGTTGCGTCGACAGGGTCAGGGCGATGCTGGAGTCCCATTGATAGCCGCCGGCCCAGAGACCGCTGATGAAGTCGGGTTGCTCGTGGGAAAGCCCTTCCGGATTGCCGGAGCTCGACGACCGGACGGCGAGGGTGGTGAGCGCGTGGTTGTCGAGCAGTTCCTTATAGAACGCGAACATCTGTTCGAGCTGGTCGAGAGTGAGTCCGAGTTCGTTCTTTTCCGGATGGATGAGCATGGATCCGGTTTTCTGGAAGATGTAGCTGGCCAGGAAGTGCGTAATGACGTGGCGCGGCATGTCGAGCGGATAATAGGCGTCGCCCAGCTTGTCGCGGAACACCGGGCCGGCGTCGACGATTTCCTGCCAGGTGGCGGGGAGCGGCAGGCCGGCTTTTTCCCACATGGTCTTGTTCCAGAAGAAATACCTCGTCGTGAACGACACCGGCAGCGCGTTCAGTTTTCCGTTAACCATGCAGATGTCGATCCATTTCTTGTCGTAGGCGTCCAGGTTGATGGAATCCTTTATTTGCAGCAGGTCGTAGAAGCCATCGCCGTTTTTCGAAAAAGTCGCGAGCCATGCCCAGTCCATCTGGATGATGTCGGGTTCGGATCCGGCGCCGATTTGCGTGGTCAGGCGTTCGAGATATCCGGTCCATCCCATGTATTCCGCCTTGACGGCGAGACCGGGATTTTTTTCTTCGAACATCTTGAGCGCGGCCAATGTCGCTTCGTGACGCTCGGAGCCGCCCCACCAACTGAACCGAAGCTCTTTTTCTCCGGAGAGCGCCACGCAACCCGCCATGACGATGCAGGCCGCCAATGCGAACACGCTGCCCTTCTTCATGCTGTTTCCTTCCGTCCAAGATTTGGTTATTCGTCATCCAGCGTTATATTTTCACCCGTTTCCGCGTCGAAAATATGGCACCGGTCCATAATGAAATAGAAATCGCACGTATTGCCGCGTTCTTTGGTCGCGGTTTCGGACAATCCGTCGAGACGGATGCGCGAGGTGAATTCGCACTCGCCCACGGTGAAGTACATGTACAATTCGCTTCCCATATGCTCGATTAGCTTGAGCGCTCCCGGCACCCGACAGTTCGGGTTGCTTTCCCGGTGCGTTTCCGTGACGCCGAAGTCTTCGGGCCGTATGCCCAGCAGGACTTTTTTCCCGGCCTTGTCCTTGAGTTTCTTCGCCTTGGATTCGGGCAGGGGAATCTGCATTCCGCCGAAGGCGATGCCCAGGCCCGATCCCATCGGGACGACTTCGACTTCGCGTATGTTCATTTCGGGCGAACCGATAAAGCTGGCGACAAAGGTGTTGGCCGGCCGCTCGTACAGTCGTGGCGGCGTGTCCACTTGCATGATATGGCCGTCTTTCATGACGCAAATGCGCTGGCCCATGGTCATCGCCTCGACCTGATCGTGGGTCACGTAGACGACGGTCGAGGGCTGGCCCTGTTCGTGCAGGTTCCGGTGGAGTTCGGTGATGCGGACGCGCATGGACGCGCGCAGCTTCGCGTCCAGGTTGGACAGCGGTTCGTCGAAGAGGAACACTTCCGGCCGCTTGACCAGCGCCCGTCCGACGGCGACGCGTTGCGACTGTCCGCCCGACAGTTGGCGGGGAAGGCGGTCGAGAAGGCTTTCGATTTCCAGCATTTTCGCGGCGTTCATGACGCGCTCATGAATATCCGCCTTGTTCAGCTTGGACAGTTTGAGTCCGAACGCCAGGTTGTCGAATACTTTCATGTGGGGATAGAGCGCGTAATTCTGGAACACCATGGCGATGCCGCGCTGTTTTGGCGAGAGGTTGTTCACCACCTTGTCGGCGATGAGGAGTTGTCCTCCGGAAATGGTTTCAAGGCCCGCGATCATGCGCAGCAGCGTGGACTTTCCGCATCCCGACGGCCCGACCAAAACCATGAACTCTCCGTCCTCGATGCCCAGGCTGATTCCATGCAGCGCCTTGAAGCCGTTTGGGTATATTTTTTCGATTTGTTTGATTTCCACCGTTGCCATATGGCACTCCTCCACGAAAAATCAGCCTTTGATGCCGCTTGTCGACACGCCTTGGACGAAATGTTTTTGGGCCAGGAAAAATACGATGAGCGACGGGAGCAGCGCCACCACCGAAATGGCGATGACCGCCGCCCACTCCACTTCCTCGTTTGCGCCGATGCTCATCCGCAACGCGAGCGACACCGGATATTTTTCCACGCTGGCGAGGTAAATGAGCGGCCCCATGAAGTCGTTCATGGTCCAGATGAACTGGAAGACGACGCAGGAGATGATGGCCGGCTTCAGGAGCGGGACGATGATATGCCGGAGAAGTTGCAGCGGCGAACAGCCGTCGATGATTGCGGCTTCTTCCATGTCCTGCGGGATGCCGCGCAGAAACTGGACGAGGAGGAAGACGAAGAACGCGTCGTACGCGAACGCGGAGGGGATGATGAGCGGGAGGTATGTGTCGATCCAGTCGATCCATTTGAACATCAGGTATTGCGGCACGCGCAGGACGATTTGCGGCAGCATCATGGAGACGATGAGGATGGCGAACAGGTATCTTTTCCCCTTGAAATTGAATCTCGCGAATCCGTACGCGGTCAGGACGCAGGAGATGATGGTGACGATGATTTTCGGCACGATGATTTTCGCGGAGTTCAGGAAGTAGGTGGCGAAGGTGTATTCGGTCCCTGTTTTCCAGCCTTTTGCATAGGAACCGAAGGATATTTGATGGGGAATGAATCCTATTTCCGTGTAGATTTCGGTATTCGTCTTGAATGATGCGCCGACCAGCCATATCAATGGATACAGCATGAAGATGCCGACGGCGGTCAGAAGGGTGTAGCGTATGATTGCGCTCATTTTTTCCCTGCGGCGCGTTCGCAGCACTTCTTCGTTGGACATGAGGCAGTCGTTTTGTGAGGCGCTCATAGCGTTCTCCGTCTATTGGTGCACTACGATCTTTTTTCGCCGGAATAAAACACCCAGTATTTGGACGTCCAGAAGGCGACTCCGCTCACCAGGGCGATGATGACGAAGAGGACCCAGGACAAGGCGCTTCCGTATCCCAGGTTCATCATCCGGAAGCTTTGGTCGTAGATGAACATTGAGAAGAGATAGGTCGAGCGGAGCGGCCCTCCCTGCGTGATCAGGTATGGTCCGTTGAATTCCTGGAATGCGTTGATTGTTTGCATGATCAGGTTGAAGAAGATGACGGGAGTGATGATTGGAATTGTGATTCGGAGGAAGGCCTGGAACCGGTTCGCCCCGTCGATAAGCGCGGCTTCGTAGAGGCTGGTCGGGACGCTTTGCAATGCGGCGAGAAAGACCACCATTGCGGAGCCGAACTGCCAGAGGTGGAGGAAGACGATGGTCCAGAGTGAATACTGTTCTCCTCCGAGCCACGGGACGCCGCCGATGCCGACAAAATCGAGGACGCTGTTGACGAGTCCGTTTTGGGAGAAGAGGATTCGCCACAGGACCGCCACCGCCACCGAGCCGCCAAGAACGGAGGGCAGGTAAAACGCGGTTCGGAAGAAGTTAATTCCTCGCAATTTGAAATTCAGGACATGTGCTATGAAGAGTGCGAACACCAGCCTTGCCGGGACGGCCAGTATGACGAAAAGTACGGTTACTCCCATGGATTTCCAGAAGAGGGGGTCATAGTACATTTCGGTGTAGTTTTCGGTCCCGATGTATATCGGCGGGGAGATGATGTCGTATTCGGTGAAGCTGAGGCTGAAGGAAATGGCGAATGGGGCAAGCTGGAAAAAAATCAGCCCCAGAATGAACGGCAGCACAAACTTGAACCCCAACTTTCCATTTTCATACATACCTTGTCTCCGTGCGGAAATAATAATCCGTCCCATGTCGAACGCTGATCGAACAGGGGGAATGGGGGAAATTGGTATTTGGAGAACTAAAACGTTTTGGCTACACAGGTCAATTGGCGCCGGGAAAATGCGCAATCACTCGGTACTTTTACGTCATAATATGGTAATGGGGTATTGAAAAGGTATAGTGAATGACTTATTCACTATAACGCATGGAACCGGATAATCAACTATTTTCCCCATAAAATCGTCGTTTATGGTATTTTTTTTAGATATTCCCCCAACTGTTTGATGTTGTTGCGGTTGATCGTGCAGGGGAAAGGAAATTTTAGCTACGGCAACCAAAACGTTTTGGCAATTTTCAAAAATTCTGCGCGAGCATGCTTTTTGCGCGTACAATATGGAAAGGGAAAACGTTGTCTATTTGCCGACGGGAGAAACCATGGCTGATTCTGTTCCAACGATTCGTTTCGGGGTTACCGGCGTTTCGGGATTTTCGGAACGGCATTTGGAGTGGGTTGAGCGTGCCGGCGCGGCGGGAGGGCCGGTGAAGCTGGAGGCGGTCGCGTTGATAGTGGAGAACGAGGCAACGCGCGCTGTCGCCAGGAAATTGCGGGAACGCGGCGTGATCGTCGTCGTCGGGTATGACGAGTTGCTTGGGTTGCACGGCGCCGTCGATGTCGTCACGCTTCCTGTCGGCATCCATTTGCACGAGCCGCTTGCGGTCAAGGCGCTTCATGCGGGCTATTCCGTGTATTTGGAAAAACCGGTCGCCGGTTCGGTCGGGGAGATCGCGTCTCTTTCCGAGGCTCAGGAGAATGCGGCGGGTCGTTTGCTCATAGGCTTTCAGACCATGTATCAACCGGCACTTTGGGAGTTGAAGCGACGGCTTGTTTCCGGTTTGATCGGCAGGATCGGGAAGGTGGTGATTACCTTGCCGTGGGGCAGGCCGGAGTCGTATTTTTCACGCAACGCATGGGCGGGCAAAATCCGTTTCAATGGCGCTATGTTGTACGACAGTCCAATGAGCAATGCCGGCGGGCATTTTCTCAACACCGGCTTTTTTCTTGCCGGAAGAACGGTACGGGAGTCGGCGGTTCCTGTCGGGGTCGAGGCTGAATTGTATCGCGCGAATGCGATTGAGTCGGCGGATAATTGTTTTGCCCGTTTTCATACCGATAACGGAGTGGAGGTTGTGTATCTTGCGTCTCTCAGTTGTCGCGGGCAGAGTGATCCGACCATTGATATTATTGGCGATGCGGGGCGGGTGGTGGTGACGGACAAGCCGGAGCGGATGATTGCGCCGTGGACGGAGATTGACGCGGGGGGCAACAGCCGGGAGGTTGGCGGCGATATTGCGTGTCCTGAACCGTTTGCTTGTGTGGCCCGGGCTGTTGCCGATCCGGAGTATGGGCAGGTATCGACATTGAAAACGGGGTGTCTTGTCACTGTCGCCAACCAGATGGCTTTTGTCGCTTCTCCTATTGTTGATTTGCCGTTGTTTGCGCTTTCGGAGATGGTGGTGGGGGGGAAGCGCGGGGTTCATGTCGTCGATGGCGATGGTGTTCTTCAGGAGTTGCGGGCCGAGTGCGCGTTGCCGAATGAGACGGGCCGGTATCCGTGGTCTGTTCCCGCCGGGCATTTGCCGGAGAGGGAAGCGCGCAGTTTGCTTGAACAAACGGGCATCGATTTCTTATAAGCGCGGCCTGGAAAAAACGATCCAGCTTCCGCTGGACCGGTTTTTTACCTGGCGGTACGGTTGGA
>DAIPJX010000059.1:0-11346 GCA_036770065.1 Planctomycetota bacterium | reverse complement strand
GACCGACTCCACAACATCCACCGCGCGCATGCGCTTGCTCGTGCGGCCGGAAAGTTCGCGGCGGGTTTCAATCAGGGAATAGACGACCGGAATAACCAACAACGTGATCATCGTCGACGTCAACAAACCGCCCACAACAACACGAGCCATCGGCGCCTGAGCCTCGCCGCCATCGCCCCAACCAAACGACAATGGAACCAAGCCCAATATCGTCGTCAACGCCGTCATCAAAATGGGACGCAAACGGCGACGGCCCGATTCCTCCAACGCCGTGCGTACCGAATATCCGTCCCGGCGACGCAATAAATTGGCGTAATCAACCAATATAATCGCGTTGTTCACCACAACGCCGCCAAGCATGATGCAACCGATCATCGATTGCAAATTGATCGTCGTATTGGTCAAAAACAACATGAGCAAAACGCCAATCGCCGCCAACGGAACCGAAAACATGACGACAAACGGATCGCGAAGCGATTCGAACTGACACGCCATGACCATATACACAAGCACAAGCGACAGAACAACACCCATCGCCAAATCAAACATCATGTCTTCCTGATCCTGATACTCCGTCCCGAAATCCAGCGAAAAACCCGACGGCATCGGAATCGCGCGGACAGCCTCCATCACCTCTTCCATCGCCGAACCAAGCGCCCGACCCGACAACGCCGCACGAACCGTCGTCGTGCGCTGCTGGTTCTTCCTGTCGATAACCGTCGGGCCGCGCTCCTCGACCACCGAAACAACGTTCCGGAGCGCCACCTGCCGGCCGTTCGCATTCGTCAGCGAAAAACCAAGCAACGACTCGATCGGCATCCGCTCCGCATCCGCCAAACGAACCATTATCGGATGTTCCTTGCCGTCCACCCGAAACTGCGCCGCTTCCTTGCCCGCCATGCAGATTTCCAAAAACGTGGCAATGTCCTCGACCCACAATCCCAAATCCGCCGCCTTCGCACGATCAATCCGAATCTGAGCCTCGTGAACACGGCCGTCGCGCGTATTCCGCGCATCGACAATCCCGGGAATTTCACGCAAAATCGCCAACACCTGGTTCGCAATGTCCGCCGCAAGCTCCATGTCGTACCCGCGAATCTCCACCGCCACCTGCTCCGATCCGCCGCCCATTCCACGCCCGATAAAACTCGTCCCCTCGTTCACCCGGATAAACATCCCCGGAACATCCGCGAACATCCGGCGTATGTCGCTGGCAACCTGTTCCGACGTCCGCATTCCCGCCGCCGCGCGTTCTTCGCGCGTTCCCATACGGACATTGATCGTCGCCTGGTGCGTCGCGACGCCGCGCCACGAATTGCCGCCGACGGACGATATCAGCGCCGTTACCTCGGGAACATTCGCAAGAATCCGCCGTTCAAGCGCAAGCGTACGACGGCTCATCAAGTCAAGCCTGACCCCCGTATCCATCTCGGCATTGACGATAACGTACCCCTCGTCCGTCTTCGGCATCATTTCGACGTCGATCTTGGCGAACAAAAGGCACGACAGCGCGAATATCGCGAACGTCGTCAAAAGCGCCGGCCAGCGATGATCCAAACACCATGTGATCGCTTTGCGGTATTCGTTCTCCATCCATTTGAATCCGCGCTCGCTCGCGTCGAAGAAACGCTTCACCACTCCCTCGCGTTCGCCGCCGCTTTCCAGCCGCATCATGCGAACGCCCAGCATCGGCACCAGCGCCACCGCCGCCGCAAGCGAACACACAAGAGAGAACGCCACCACCAGCGCAAATTCCTTGAACATCAACCCCGCCATCCCCTCGATAAACGTCAGCGGCAGGAACACGACCAAGGTCGTCAACGTCGACGCGATAAGCGCGGAAAACACTTCGTTCGCGCCCTTTTCCGCCGACGCCTCGGGCGACAATCCCTCTTCGTCGCGAATCCGGTAAATATTTTCCAGCACCACAATCGAACTGTCCACCAACATCCCGACGCCAAGCGCCAGGCCGCCGAGCGTCATCAGGTTCAGCGTCAAGCCGGACCAGAACAACACCGCGAACGTCGCGATAATCGATACGGGAATGGACAGGGCGATGACAAGCGTGGACAGGAAATTCCGCAAAAACACCAACACCAGAATAATCGCCAAACCGCCGCCGAACAGCGCGGAACTGGAAACGTTGCTTATCGAATTGTTGATGTAATCCGCCTGGTTCATGATGACTTTGATGTTCAGGTTGCCGTAATCCGCGCGGACGTTTTCCAGTTCTTCCATCGCCTTCGCCGCGACTTCGACCGTATTCGCGCCCGACTGCTTCATAATCGCCACGCGTATGCCGTCCTGCGCGTCGATGCGGGCTATCCGGCGCTGCCGCGACATCGAGTCGGTCACACGGGCAATATCACGGATGCGAACGGGCGTGCCGTCCTTGACGAAAATAACCGTGTCCCGAACTTCCGCGACCGTCGCGAATTCGCCGGGCGCGCGAAGGGTAATTTCATAATTGCCCGAATCGACATACCCGGCGGGGCGGTTGATATTGGCGCGTTTCAAAACCGTCATGACCCGTTCAAGCGGAACGCCGAGCGCACGCAACCGGTGCGGATCGACGTCCACCGAAATTTCCCGCCGGCGACCGCCGAAAACATCCATCGACGCGACGCCGGGAATCGATTCGAAACGAAACTTCACCTGATCCTCGAGAAGCGTCCGCATCTCCACCGGATCCATTTCGCTGGAAACGCCGATAAACAAAATCGGCATCGAGGCGAAATCGAACTTGTGCAACACCGGCCTCTCGGCATCGTCCGGCAAACGCCCTATGACCCGGTCCAGCCTGTCGCGGACGTCAGAAGACGCCGCATCGAGATCCGTGCCCCAGGTGAATTTCACCGTAACATTGGAGTTCCCCTCCGAAGAGGACGACTGGACCTCCTCCGCGCCGGGAACCGCCGCCATCGCTTCCTCAATCGGACGCGTGATCAGTTCTTCGACGATTTCCGGACTCGCGTTTTCGTATTCCGTGCGAATGCTGATAACCGGATTCGTCACGTCCGGCATCAAATCAAGCGGCAAACGAAACAGCGCAATGCCACCGATAATCACGACTATGAGTGTAACCATCGTTGTGAAGATGGGACGATGGATCGCAAAACGAGATATGTTCACACATGCTCCAGTACCGCTCATTGAACCGACAATGAATAATTAACAATTAATAATGAACAATGAATTAAACCAATTAACCGCAATGAATAATCAGACCGTCCGCAGGGTATGGAGCGAGCGGAAGCGAGCGAATGCCGAATGTATGTATTCCGCCATTGTTCATTGTTCATTATTAATTGTTAATTGGCGCTTCAACTGTCCGCGACCCGGATGTCGATGCCGTCTTTCAAAAGGTGCTGCCCAAGAACAACCACTTCGCGATCAAGCAGGCCGCCGCCATCAACCAACTCGACCAGACGACCGTCAACAATCCCCTCCGTCACCGGCTCGAACGTCACCTGGGTGCGATCGGCATTGACAAGATACACGCCGCGCTGGCCATCGTCACGGCGAATGACCGCCTCAAGAGGAGCCGCCGCCGCACCGTCGCGACGGGTGAATTCTATGTCGGCGCGAATAAACATGCCGGGCTTCAAGGCAAGCCGGGGATTGTCGACCGCTATCTCAACCTCGGCCTCGCGGGTAAACTGGCCAAGCTCCTGAGGAATGCGGGAAATCCGGCCGGGAAAACTCTGGCCGGGAAACGCGTCCGTCGTCACCGTAACATTGTCGCGCAACGAAATCTTCGGATACTCCTTCTCCGACACCGAAATAACCGCACGAACCGAATTAATGTCCAAAACCGACAAAATCGGCGTCGTCACCGTCACAATCGCACCCGCATCCATATAGCGCTGGCCTATCACGCGCTCGTCCGGACCCTCGGTCCACTCCGCCATCACGCGCGTATACCCAAGACGAACCTTCGCCGCCTTGAGCTGCGCCTCGGCCAACCGAACCTCGGCCTGAGCCGTCGCCAACTTCGCCGCCTGAGCCTGATACGACGCTTCCGTACGATCAAACTCCTGCGCCGAAATCACCATCTCCTCACGCAAATTCCGCGCGCGCTGGAAATCACGCAAAGAAATCGTCAACTGCTTCTCCGCGTCCTCCGCACTCGCCCGCGCAACCAACAACGTCGCCTCCGACTGCTCAACCTGCAAAACATGCTCGTCGTCATCAAGCACCGCCAACACGTCGCCACGACGAACAACGTCGCCGACATTGAAATTCACCTGACGCAAAATACCGGAAATCTTCGGCGTCGCATCATACCGCTCTTCCGCACGAATCGAACCGGTGAAAACAACACGATCACCCAAATCCGCCTTCTTGATGCGCGCCGTCTCAACCGCAACAACCTGACGGCCTCCACCCCGACGACCGCGACCCGCGCTTCCCGCCGTCATATACCGATACCCGACATACCCCGCGAAAAACAACAAAACGACAAGAATGAAGATCTTCCGCATGATTGTAAATCCTTGTATTTCACCGCCCGCCATGCCGACCCACACATCCCGGACACGCAATGGTACTTGACTTGACCCCCGGCGCATCATACCATACCGTAGGATCCACAAGCCGCTCTCCTGAAACACCTCATATATATATATCGACCGGAGAAGAATGCGGACCTATAGTGTTAGTGTGAAATAGCAGGAATACTATGTCGAAAATTCTGGAAAAAAATACGCCCGACCCGGAAAAAATACGCCCGATCCAGTTCCTGGTGCTTGATGTCGATGGCGTCATGACCGACGGGACAATTGTATACACTTCGTCCGGCGAAGAAATAAAAGCGTTTAACGTCAAAGACGGGGCAGGGTTAAAATACTGGATGCGGGCCGGACACAAAGCGGCTTTCATCACCGGACGGGAATCGGCCATCGTCGAACGCCGCGCATCCGAATTGGATATTGCCTATCTGGCCATGAATGTCAAAGCTAAATTGCCGGTATTTGAAAACGTTTTGGAAAAATTCAATCTCCAGCCGCACGAAGTCGCGGTCATGGGAGACGATCTGATGGAACTGCCGATGATGCGCCGGGCAGGACTCGCCATCGCCGTCGCCGACGCCATGACAGACGTAAAGGACAACGCCGATTGGGTAACACAACACAACGGCGGAAAAGGCGCTGTCAGGGAAATTATCGACCATATTCTGAAAATTCAGGGCAAATGGGACACTATCATGTCCCGGTATCTCATATGATGCAATGCTCACACAATGGAAAGGATGCTTCATCCATGCGGATTGCGGCAAAATCCGGCAAAACGCCGTTGTGCTCCATCTTCGCGCTCGTCCTCTGCCTCCTCCTGTCCCCCCACGCCAAAGCGGGAGAACAGGAACAGGCAGCCCAACCCTATGAAAAAATCCGCTACCCGACCTTCTCCGACGGAAGACTCCAGTCCCTCCTCGAAGCCGACCAGGCCGAAGCATACGACCTGACCGAAGGAAACCCCAGAGTCAATCTCAGAAACGTCGTCATCACACTCTACGACCATTCCGAAAAAAGCCTGGCCGAAACACCCGACGACCAACCGCTGCCCGCACGAATGATCATCACCTCCGACCGCGGATACTTCGTCCGACGACCGCCCGAACCGGGAACCGCAGCCGAAGAAATCGCCAACCTCGAAGGAAACGTCGTCCTCCGCCAAATGCGAATAAACTCCGAACCGCCGCCCCCGTCCTCAAGACCACGGCGGCTCGACC
Source organism: Planctomycetota bacterium (assembly GCA_036770065.1). Lineage (GTDB taxonomy): Bacteria > Planctomycetota > SZUA-567 > SZUA-567 > SZUA-567 > JAJBSZ01. Next base: position 5,615 of record DAIPJX010000059.1, on the reverse strand, counting down.
CCAACGTCGAAACCGAAATCCACTGCCAACACGCGCAATGGAACAACACGCTCAGAAAACTGAACGGCGACGGCGAAGTCGAATTCATCCAGGAAGACAGCCGAATCATCGGAACCGGATTCCTCTACCTCGCCGACGACGAAGCAATGGAATCGGGAAGCAGCGCCTCGAACATCAAGGACTGGGGCGGAATCGTCTTTATCGAACATAACGCACGCATGGAAATCGACCGCTACACACTCACCGGCGCAAGCGGACGGACAACCATCGTCTGCCGGGACACCGCCAGCTATAAACTCCGCGAACGCGAAATCCAGTTCGAACGAGACGTCAAAGTCGAACGGCCCGGACTCCTCATCGAATCCGACATCCTCAAAGTGTTCCTGCGCCACGAATCCGACCCGCTCCCCGGCAACGACGACAACCCGAACGCCGGACAGGTAAAATCCATCATCGCAACCATCGGCACACGCCCCGGCTCCGTCGTCGTCACCGGATTCGACACCGAAAACCCGGCGCTCCCCCCCCTCTACACCGCACGCGGCGGACGCGCCGACTTCGATTACGACGCCAACCGAATAACCCTCACCGACTCCCGGCTCGAACGCATCCCCGAAGTCACCTTCGGACAAGACAGAATTTCCGACCGAAACCTCGACTTCGTCCTCAACAACGTCAAGGCGGTCGAAAACGACAATGCGGCACAAGGCGATTCCACCACCCTCGACATCCTCAACGCCAGCGGCGGGCAAGGGCAGGTCCTCCTCCGTTCGCGACAGCTGGACGGCTCCGGGCCAAGCATTCCCACCGATATCAACTACAAAGGCGACATGACCTATTCCCGCTCGGAAGGACGCATCCGATTCCGCGATTCCGTCTTCCTGAAACGCGGCGACTTCCGCATACGCTCCGAAAGCCTCGACGTCCGGCTCACCGCTTCGCCCGCCTCCAACGTGCCGGATCAACTCCACCGAGTCCTCGCCGACACCGACGTCAGCATCCACACCGGAAGCCGCGAAGCCCGCGCCCAACGCGCCGAATACGAACTCGCCGAAGGAACCACACCGGACGGACAGGACCAAACCCTCGACATCCTCCGGCTCTTCGGCCCCGCCCAGGGCACTCCGCCCCATCCGTGGGTCCGGGACGACAAAGGAAACCAGGTCACCGCACCCGTCATCGCCATGCACCGCCTCATCACAGCGCCGGGAGAAAAACCGCGACACCTCGTCAACGCCTCCGGAGGCGTCGCCGTCTGCGACTTCGTCGTCTCGCCAAACCGCCCCGGCGAAGAAAGCAAAATCATTTCCATCAAGTGCGAAAACGGCATGGAATACAACGAAGCGAAAGGACTCGCCTGGTTCCTCGGACAAGTCATGGCAACTTCCGACGCGCCCGAAGACAACTACGTCATGACCAGCGACCGGCTCGACATCTACATGGTCGACGAGCCGGACCCGGACGAAGAAAACGAAACGTATATCCGGCTGCGGCGAATCGACGCCAGCGGCAACGCACGACTCATGCAGGACGTCCGCGTCTGCGAAGCAAACCAAATCATCCGGGACTTCCCCTCCGCCGATTCCGACGAAGGCGAAATCTATCTCGAAGGCGCACCGGCGCGAAACAACGCACCCGCGCGCATGGCCGTCTACCGGGAACAAATCGGCGCCGAAGTCGGTTCCATGTTCGCCGCCCCAAGAATCATGGCCTCCGCAACCGGAACCCTCATCCGCGCCAACGGACCGGGACAACTGTCCATGCCCGACGATCTCCCGGGATTCCGCGCCGAAATCCACTTCGACGGCGCCGCACGATACGAATCCTTCCACGACGGCATGGCCAGCGAAGCGAAATTCCGCAAAGGCGTCGTGCTCCGCCAACCCTCACGCAACCTCGTCATCATGGCCGAAGAACTGGACTCGCGCTTTCTGCAAAGTTCCCCCGGACCGGACAACGCCACCGCCGCCAACACCGTCGAAATCGAACGCATCGGAAAACTGCGCCGCGCCGAAGGCAGAATAAACGTCCGCATCGAACACGCCCTGCCACGGCAAGGAAAACGAACCGCGACCGGCGATCAGGCAATCGTCGAATTCACCGACACCGGAAACGTCATCACCATGACCGCCGACCGCAGACAGGACGCCAGACGCTTCGTCATGGTCCGCGACCACGACGGCATGACCATACGCTCCCCCCACATCGAAGTGAGGGAACTCCAGGGAGTCACCCGCGCGGCCGGGCCGGGAGAATTGCAAATTCCGGGCGACCAGAACACCGAAGGCTTGTCCAAATCGCCGACACGCGTCCTCTATGGCGAAAACGGAACCATGGTCTATAATGAACTGGCGTTGAACATAAAAGTATCGGACAATGTGCGCATCGTCCAGCCAGGCATGAACGACAACTGGAACTCCCCCAGCCTCGACGGCAGAGCCGACAGACTGGAAATCATCCTGCTCGAACCGCCCACCGGCGGAATGGCGGGAGAAGACGCGTTGTCGCGCGTATTGAAAATGGACGCGCTGGGCGCGGTGCTGCTCCGCGTCTACGCGGATCCGCCGCCGGACAACCCGAACATCGATTGGCTGAGCCGGCCCGGGACAACCTTCTTCACCAGAGGCGACCAGGGCGTCTATGATGTGCCCGAAGGCAGAATCGTCATCTCCAGCCTTCCCGGACGCCAGCCGCAGCTCCTCCTGAACATGGTCGACGCGGGCAGTCCGCCGCGCCGGCAACGATTGAAAGCGGACCGCTTCGTCCTTAATACCAACACAGTGCCGAGACGGTGGTATTTTGAAGGCCAGCTGGATTCAAGCACTCTGAGGCAAGGCGAAGCGTTTGAATTTCAAGACTAAGGTTTTTTGACTATGCCCGACGACAATGTCAATACCGACGCCAGGCTCGAAACCGCCGCCCGCCTTCTGGCGGAAGGGCGCGCGGACGCCGCCGTCCTCATGGTATTCGAAGCATGGTCGTCCGAACCGGAAAACCTGGACCTGGCCATTTCCTACGCGACCCTTTTGGCGCAAGCGGGACGGGAAACGGAAGCGGAAGAACTGTTCTCGTCACTGGCGACGGACTGTCCCGACGACAGCCGGGTATGGAACAACTGGGGATATCTCCTCCTCGCGCGCGGCGAAGCCGACGGCGCGGTCGAAAAATTGACCCGAGCGATGGAACTCTGCCCCGAAGATTTCGAGACAATAGTCAACATGGGCATTGCGCTGGACAAACTGGGACGCGCGGAAGAGTCTATCGAATACTATCAACAGGCCGCCCGCGCCTGTCCCGAATCGCCCGTCGTACACAACAATATGGGCGCAGCCTTGTGGCGGGCGGGGCGGGGCGAAGAAGCGCTCTCCGCCTTCCGCCGCGCGCTTGCCCTCAATCCGCGCGACGCCAGCGCCGCCAACAACATGGGCATTATTAAAATGGCGGCGGGCGAATACCGCGAAGCGGAAGGTTTTTTTCGCCAAGCATTGAAAATCGATCCCGAAAGCAAAGCCGCGCTCCGAAATCTGGGCGCGGCCGCAAAACAGGCGCGCCAAGCCGATACAACGGTCAGCACCGAGGAAAAACCATGCGAAAAGCCGTCCACCTTGTTCTAACCCTTCTTCTCCTCACGTGCGTCGCCGAAGCCGGCATGCCGCGACTGTTCAACAAACGCGATGCGGTCAGAGGCGGCATGTTCCCGGTCAAGGGCGATGTCGAAGGTCTGGTGCCGCAAGGCAAACCAGTCAAATATCGCGAACATTCATTCCAGGATTTTTACGGCAAACAGGCGAACATCTTTCTCGCCTACGGCGTTGAAAACCTGAGCACGGCCGAATACACCTACGGCGGGTCCGACAAAAGAATCACAATCGAAATGGCGACCATGGAAGACGCCATGGGCGCGGCCGGGTTGTTTCATTACCATCGCGGCACTGTGCTCAAGACCTCCGGCACACCCGTCGATGTGGGAGCGGAAGCAGTGCTGGACACTGAACGAGACGGGAGAAATCTGTACTTTTACCGTTCGAGCATTTTCGTCAAAATACTCTACAGCGGCAAAGAACCCGTCCCAAGCCTGATGCCGATAGCACAATACATTGATTCGAAAATCCCCAAGGGACGCGACGACAAGCCGCAGGGGTTTGAGTACGTCAAGGTGCCGTGGACGGATGAGAAAACGGTGGCTTTGACGCCGGGATTTTGTTTCAGCCTCACGTTCATGCCTCCGGCGATTACCGCGAGCGCGCCCGGGGCGGGAAGCATCGCCTCCGATTTGTTCATCATCACCCGCCGCACCAATGGCGACGCGCAGGAACTGTATAACGACTATCGCCAGTATTTGCAAACCTTCGCCGAATACATTGAGGAAATCCGTCGTGATCGCCAGCGTTATACACAGGCGGTCGATCCCAATCAGGGCAGGGTGATTTTCACCGCGTACAAAAATGTTCTGATCATTGCCGCGCGTCCGGACGGATACGACAAGGGCGAGGAATTGATCCGCATGGTCATGGAAAAAATTGATCGGACGGAAAGGTAGGGTTCCCGGGAAGGCGACGAAGAGGACGCACAAAATTCAACTCCAACGCAACACGCTCCAGCCTAAAAAATCCAGGTCCGGCTTTTCGCCGAACCTGGATTCTTTATCCGATAGCATGCAATATGATGAAATGTGCCCATATTGCATATTTCGCCTGAAACGCCTCGCTCACTCGGGTTGCGACCCGGCGACCGCCGACACGAAAACGGGTTGCTTCGGCTTCTGGAAAAATCCCTTCGTGGACGAAATCTTGCATCCAACCACCAAAATGACGAAAGCGGTGACGCAAACGCTCCAACCCACGCTGTAGGTCGGTTCGTACACGATGATGAAACTGATGACGGCGAACATCAGCCTGAAGACGGCCCGAAGAACTCCCCCGCCCAACCAACCCTGCAGCGCAATGGCCCAGGCGGCGGTACCGCAAATGATGCCAATAGTTGCAACAAAAATATGTATGCCTTCACCTTGCCACAGAAGATGCGGATCGCGGACAAAACCGAAGGGCAGTATGAAAATGGCCAAGCCCAGGCCGACCCCGATCCATCCCGTCTTGTATGGATTGGCTTTGGCAATGGCGGCGGCGGCGAAGGCGGCCAGCGCCACCGGCGGGGTTACCTGCGACAGCACGCTATAGTACATGACAAAGAAGTGGGCCGGCAGCTTGTCGATTCCTAGTCTGCCCAGCGCCGGCACGAACATGACGGCGGCAATGACGTACGCGGCAACCGTCGGCAGCCCCATACCGAGAACCAGGCAACCGAGGATGACCAAAAGAAGCGAAACAAGCAGGCTTTCCTGCCCCAACTCCGCCAACAAGGTGACGAACTTGATGGCAAGACCGGACTGGATGGCGACAACGATGATGATGCCCACGGCGGTGACCGCAACAGAAACATCGGCCATCTGTCTGCCGACGTTGCAGATGAACGTGTACATCTTGCGCGGATCATACCAGGTGCCGCGCCGCAGATAGGGAGAAATGATGGATGCGGCGGTTCCCACCAACGCGGCCATGGGGGCGGAGTACCCCAAAACCAAGGCTGCCACCAGGGAAATGGGACCGAGCAACAGA
>DAIPJX010000058.1:0-11349 GCA_036770065.1 Planctomycetota bacterium | reverse complement strand
AATTTTCCAGCATTGTTCATTATTCATTGTTAATTGTTAATTGTCAGTTGCTCCTCCCTCTTCGCGCCCGTATGGAAGGGCGCGTGCCTTTTTTGGGGAACAACAGACATTCAGGAACCCACATGACTCCGTCGACCAAACGCTGGATTGTGCTTTTCTTCGGACTGCTCGCCAACATCTGTCAAGGCGTCGCGTATACGTCGAGCGTCTTCATGCTGCCGCTCCGGGACGCGCTCCAAAGACCGCAAGCGGAATGGTCGCGCGAATGGGGATTGATCTTCGCCATGACCCTGGCCTGCCTGCCCGTCGGCATGATACTCTCCGGTAAACTGGCCGACCTCGGCAAAACCCGGCTCACCATCGGCATCGGCGCGCTCCTGTTCGGCGGCGGCCTGATACTGGCCGGATACGGCAACTCGGTCCTCTGGATGGCGCTCACCCTCGGCATGATGACCTCCATCGGCAGCGGCTGCGCCTACGGCACCGTCATCGGCTCAATCGTCCGCTGGTTTCCCGACCGACGCGGACTCGCCTCCGGCATGGCGGTCGCCGCCGTCGGCGTCGGGCCAATTGTCCTCGCACCCATCGCCAGCAGCCTGATGGAACCGTACGGCGTCATGAACATGTTTAAAATCCTCGGCGTCGCCACCCTGACAGCCATGGGAACGGCCGCGTTCATCGTCCGCAACCCGCCCGACGGATACGCCCCCGCCGGATGGACCCCGGGCGCGTCCGGACCAGGAAAAACGCCCGCGTCGGCAATCAATCTCACCTGGACGGAAATGATTCGGCGCTCCATGTTCTGGCTCCTGTGGATCACCTACTTCTGCGGCGTGTTCGCCGGCATCCTGATAAACGGACTCGCCGCGCCCATCGCAATCGAACTGGCAGGGTTCTCCCCGAAAGACGCAGCGCTCCCGGTCATGCTCTTCGCGTTCATGTCGGCGGGCGGACGGGTGCTGTGGGGATTCCTCTCGGACAAATTCGGCAGAATGCCCATGATTCTCGCAGCCTTCGTCCTGACCGCCCTCTCCATGCTCATACTCTACGGCCGGGTCGCGACTCCAGGCGTGTACATGCCCTGCCTCGCCGTCGCCGGCCTGTGCTACGGCGGAATTTTCGGCACATTCCCAAGCCTTTCCGCCGACTCGTTCGGCATCAAAAACGCCGCCATGAACCTGGCCGTCCTGTTCTCGTCCTTTTCCATCGTCGCCCTTCTCGCGCCGCAAGTAGTCGGGTTTTACCGCAACGGCGGAGCCTCGGAATATCCAAAAGCGTTTCTGGTCGCCGGTTGCATTGCAGCGCTCGGCCTCATTCTGTCGATAATAGTCGGGAAGACCGTCAACAAGGAAAGGCGGCCCGAATGACCGACAAGGAAGAAGAACTCGTCGCAACCTTCCAGGGAACCAGCCTCCGCGTATCGCGGGGACCGGAAGGCGCGACAAATGCGGGGAAAACGGCTTAGCGCTTGACCGGCGGGCGAATAATTCCATAATTTGGTGAAAGAAAAGATACGTTGAAATTGCGAGGAGCAAAAAAGAATGCGTACACTCGTTTTGGCATGGATGCTGGCGATCCTGTGCGCCACCGGCTCAGGATGCGGAAAAGTAGGCGGACCGCGCTTCTGGTGGGACGACCGCAGCCAAACACGCCTGGGAGAAGGATATGATCTTCCCGGCGATCCGACCGCCCCCGCCGACTCCGGAATGGAACGGGAGGCATTGGCCTCCGGCGAAGACTTGAGCGCGGACGACTTGCGCGATTATCGCACCAACCTGGATCAGGAGGAAGAAAAACGCAAAAGCGAATCCTCGCTTCTCGACTTCTAAATGCAGGCAACGTCATGATCACAATGCTCACCGTCATTCCTGCCGACGCGGAATGACGGTGTTTTTTCAGCGCCACGACAAACCGGCGAAAAGGAACGCGAATGGACAAGACAACAGGCTATGCGGCTGAAGACTTCCGGAAAATGGACCCTTGGCGCATCTTCCGCATCATGTCGGAATTCGTCGCCGGATTCGAATCCATGGCGCAAATCGAAAACGGCGTCAGCATTTTCGGTTCGGCACGGACGCCGGAAACAGATCCGTTTTACGCACTGGCCCGCGAAATGGCGCGCACGCTGGCCGAATCGGGCCATACCGTCATCACCGGCGGCGGACCCGGCATCATGGAAGCCGCCAACCGCGGCGCAATCGACGCGCAGGGCGTCTCGGTCGGACTGAACATCGACTTGCCCTTTGAGCAAAAACCGAATCACTATATCACGAAAATGCTGTCGTTCCGCTACTTCTTTTGCCGAAAAGTGATGTTCTCCAAATACTCGAAGGCGGCCATCGTGTTCCCGGGAGGATTCGGCACGCTGGACGAACTGTTCGAACACCTGACGCTGGTGCAGACAATGAAAATCACCCCGCTGCCCATCATTCTCGTCGGCAGCGCGTTCTGGAGCGGCATGAAGGAGTGGATCGAGCGGGAAGTCCTCGAATCGGGAAAATACATCTCCCCGAAAGACATGTTCATGTTCAAAACAGCCGACACCACGGAAGAAACCATGCGTATCCTGCGGGAGTGGGTCGGTGAAATAAACAACAACCGGAACGGATGACCGATCATGGCGAAACGAGGCCGGGCCGATGATGAGGAAAAAACACGGGAAGAACGCCTCGCCTATGTCGGCGTACTGGCGGCGGGACTGATCCACGAAATACGCACCCCCCTCCACGCCATCCTCCTCACCGCCCAAATGCTGGTCGAAGACTCCGAACGCCTGCCTCCCGACATCCGGGCACGCTTCGAACGCCGGTCGCGCCGAGTCCATTCCGAGGTCAAGTCGCTCTCGCGAATGCTCGACGTCTTCCTCACCTTCGCCCGGCCCCCGAAAGCGGATCCGACGCCGGTCGACTTCAACCAGTTCCTCCACGAATTGATGGAATTCGCCAAACCGGAAATGGACGAATCCGACATCGTTCTCGAATCCAACCTGGCGCAAGACATGTTCCCGGTCGTGCTGGACAAAAACCAAATCACCCACGTCATCCTCAACCTGCTGAAAAACGCGCGCGAATCCATCGAAACGGCGCGCGAAAAAGCCGACGAGGATTTTCAGGGCAGAATCATCGTCGCCTCCGCCGAAGACGACGACGGCATCAACCTCGTCATCCAGGACAACGGCACCGGCATTCCGCCCGGAGACGAAGACAAAATATTCGATTTCTTCTACACGACGAAACCGAAAGGAACCGGACTCGGACTCGCCCTGGTGCAACGGACAATCGAGGAACACAGGGGAAAAATACGGGTAGAACACATGACGGACGCGGGAGCCAGATTCGTCATCACCTTGCCGCGCGGTCATTTTCTCGAGTTCAACGACGACGAAACGGCAACACAGGAAACGGAGAAATAATGCCCGAAGAACATTTGCCGACGAGACTGGCGGAACTGAAAAAACAACGCAACGCCGTCATTCTTGCCCATTCATATCAAACCGCCGACGTGCAGGACGCCGCCGATTACGTCGGCGACAGCCTCGGACTGTCGCGCATCGCCGCCGGAACCGACGCCGACGTCATCCTTTTCTGCGGCGTCCATTTCATGGCCGAAACGGCGGCAATCCTCTCGCCGCGGAAAACCGTCATCGTCCCCGACGGCAATGCCGGCTGCCCAATGGCGAACATGGTCACGCCCCGACAACTGAAGGAATGGCGCGACAACAACCCGGACGCAGTCGTCGTCACCTACGTCAATTCCTCGGCGGCCGTCAAGGCGCTCTCCGACATCTGCTGCACCTCGGCCAACGCCGTCGAAGTCGTCAGGACAATTCCCCGCGACAGGAAAGCGCTCTTCGTTCCCGACCGCAACCTCGGCCATTGGGTCATGACCAAGCTCGACCGGCCACTGGAATTGTGGAACGGCTTCTGCCCGACCCACGAACGAATGCTGCCGGAAATGGCGGACGAAGCGCGGAAAAAATACCCGGGAGCGCTCCTCCTCGCCCATCCCGAATGCCGCCCATCCCTCATTGAGCGGGCCGACTTCGTCGCCAGCACCACGGGCATTGTCGAATACGCGAAAAAAAGCGACGCCAGGGAATTCATCATCGCTTCGGAAATAGGCATCCTGCACCCGCTCCGGCTTGCTTGCCCGGATAAAACCTTCCATCCCCTCACCGTTATCGCCGACTGCCCCAACATGAAATTGAACAGTCTCGAAAAAATGGTTTGGGCGCTGGAAGACATGAGCCCCGTCGTCGCCGTGCCGCCGGACATCGCCCGGAAAGCGCTCCGGCCAATCGAAAGAATGTTGGAGATTGCCTGACCATGACCGCCATTTCCGAAAATCTGCGTTCCGTCCACGACCGCATCGAAGCCGCATGCAAACGAAGCCGGCGCGATGCGCGGGACATCACCCTCGTCGCCGTCACGAAAACGGTAACCCCGGTCGAAGTGGCGGAACTCTATTCGCTGGGCGTTCGCGATTTCGGCGAGAACCGGGTGGCGGACGGACTCGCGCACAAAAACGCATTGCGAAAAAACGACAGCCGCTGGCACCTGATCGGCCATTTGCAGCGAAACAAGGCGGCCGAAGCCCTCGCGGGCGGGTTCCGCCTCATTCATTCGGTCGAGTCGGTTCAGCTTATCGACGTTCTTCAAAAAGAATGCGACGCCCTGAACATCTCCGCCGAAATCCTGCTCGAAGCCAACGTCAGCGGCGAAGCGTCGAAATACGGCGTCACGGTCGACGATCTCGCCGGATTGCTCGAACACGCTCTCGGAAAATCGCGCCTGACCGTGCGGGGCCTCATGACCATGGCCCCGTTCTCCGACAATCCGGAGGACTCACGACCGCATTTTCGCGCGCTCCGTCAGCGCCGCGACGCTTTGCGGGAGCGCTTCGGCGTTTCCCTGCCCGATTTGTCCATGGGCATGACGGGCGATTTCGAAGTCGCGGTCGAGGAAGGCGCGACCATGGTCCGCGTCGGCACCGCCCTGTTCGCCCCGGGCGCGCGGCAATGACCAGACCGCCCGTGGAAGCGTGGGCGGACGGCTCCGCCTTTTTCGTCAAGGCCCATCCGGGCGCGCGACGCGACGGGTTTTCCGGCCTGCACGACGGCATGGTGAAAATAGACGTCACCGCCGCGCCGGAAAAAGGCAAGGCCAACAAGGCGATTCTGAAATTCCTGTCCAAACGTCTCGATCTGCCGCTCGCCGGCCTTGAATTGCTGTCCGGCGACGCCGGCCAAAAAAAACGCATCGGCGTTCATCATGTTTCGCCCGGCCAACTCGCCGATATGCTTGAAAAAATGCTATGAAAGGATACTCCGTGCATTCCGACTTGAAATCACGAATAGACGCCGCCGCCAACGCCGTCCGCGCCAAAAGCCCGCTCGCCGTCAAGGCCGGAATTATCCTCGGAACCGGTCTCGGAGGCGTGGCGCGGACTATCGAAAACCCCGTCGTCGTCCCCTATTCGGACATCCCCGGATTTCCCGAATCAACCGTGAAAAGCCACGCCGGACAGTTCATTCTCGGGACAATCGCACAGGTTCCGGTCGCGGTCATGGAAGGCAGGTTCCATCTGTACGAAGGCTATACGCCGGATCAAGTGACGTTTCCGGTCCGGGTCATGAAAGCGCTCGGCGCAACCTCTCTCGTGGTCACGAACGCCTGCGGAAGCCTGAACCCCCTGCACCGCAAGGGCGACATCATGATAATAGACGATCACATCAACCTGATGGGCGCAAACCCCCTCATCGGCCCGAACGACGACAGCCTCGGCGTTCGTTTTCCCGACATGTGCGAGCCGTATTCGAAAAGCTTCGCCGCACTCGCCGAAACCATCGCGCTCGAACACGCGGTTCCCGCGCACCGCGGCGTCTACGCCGCCATGACCGGGCCGTGCCTCGAGACGCGGGCGGAATACCGAATGCTCAGGACCATCGGCGCGGACGCCATCGGCATGTCGACCGTGCCGGAGGTGATTGTCGCCGTTCACGCGGGACTTAAAGTCCTGGGCATGTCCGTTCTGACCGACGTGTGTCTGCCCGATTCGCTCGAACCGTGCGATATCGGCGAAATCATCGCCGTCGCCAACGCAAGCGGCCCGAAGCTCGAAGCAATCCTGCTCGAATTCATCGCCCGCGCGGGCAAGGACGGAATACTGTAATGGCGCGACAAAACCGGACCAGCGTCGAACAATACCACGACAGGGTGGCGGGCCTGTACGATACGATTTACGACAACGACCCGTATTGGGAAGTGGTGTTTTCGCTTACCTGGCGGAACATTCTCCGCTATTTGCCAAAGAACCTTTCGGCCCGTTGCCTCGACGTCGGCACCGGAACGGGCCGTTGGGGCATGCGCTTGGCAAAGGCGGGGTACAAGACGGATTTCCTTGATATTTCGCAAAAAATGCTCGATCAGGTCGCGAACAAACTGGCGGCGCAGGACCGGCCGTTTTCTTCCATCAACACCATGCACGAGAACGCGATGCGGGAGAAAGCCGTTCCCGACTGGTCGACGTCCGTGTTATGGCATGCGAGCATCGACGATTTATCCGATATTCCGTCGGAGTCGTATGATTTTCTGGTTGGACAGGGCGACCCGCTCAATTGCGCCGCCCGTCCCATGCGGGCGTTGAAGGAGATGGTTCGCATTCTTCGTCCGGGCGGGGTTATGGTCATGTCGGTCGATAACCGATTGCAGGGCATTTATCATTATTTCAAGGACGGAGACGTGGCGGGGCTGGGAGATTTTTTACGCACCGGCAAAACCCGTTGGGTGACGGACAATCCGGACGAGCAGTACATGATGACAATGTTTACGCCGGGGCAGATTAGGGCGATGTGCCGTGATCGCGATCTTGAATTTTTGGGAATGATTGGCAAGACGGTTTTGCCGCTTCGCCGTTTCCGGCAGATCCTGGAGGATGCGGACAAGCGCGAAACGCTTATGAAGATGGAGGAATCGCTCCACCACGAAGAATCGATGTTTGCCAACGCGGCGCATTTGGAATTCGCGGCCCGGAAAAAGTGAACGACAGCTGTAAAAAAACCGGCCCGGCTTCCGCTGGACCGGTTTTTCGCCAATTGGAAGCAATGCCTTGGAGCCTATCCGAGCAGGCTCTTAAGCGCGCGAAGAGCAAGCAGATAACTCTCCGTCCCAAACCCGGCAATACACCCCCTCGCATGAGGCGCGACAACAGACGCATGACGAAACGCCTCGCGCGCATGTACATTCGACATATGCACCTCAACCAAAGGAATCGCCAAAATAGCCAACGCGTCGCCAATCCCGTAACTGTAATGCGTCCACGCCCCGGCATTCAACACAAGGCCGCGAGTGCCGTCGGAATGGGCGCCATGTATCCGCTCAACGAATTCACCCTCGCAATTGCTCTGAAACGTCTCCACCGCGACGCCAAGCTCTTTGCCCAAAGCGACAACCGCCCGGTTAATCTCGTCCAGCGTGACCGTACCATACTGCACAGGATCACGCTTTCCGAACATGTTCAGATTAATGCCGTGCATGACCAATATATCCGCCATGGCGCTTCCTTTCATATATCGACCGCCGCCAACTCAACCCCCGGACCGTACAACGCCCGAACGACCGCGTTCTTCGCCTCCACCGGAAGAGAAAGACCCGTCCATAACGAAAACTGACACTCCGCCTGCCCAATAAACATGCCAAGCCCGCCCACCGCCGCCCAACCCGCCTCCTCCGCTTCACGCATAAAACGCGTCGCGCGCGGCGTATAAATCGTGTCGTACACCGTACCGCTCCGACCCGAAAACCAGTCACGGTCAAACGGCGTCTCCGACTCTCCCGCGCCCGTCATGCCCAAAGGCGTCGTATTGACAACCAGACCCGCATTGGCTTCGCCCCGCTTTTCCCAAACAACCGCATCGACGCCAAACTCATCCGCCAACGCCGACGCCGCCGCTCCCGAACGACCGGCAATCGCAATGCGCCGAAACCCGTATTCCAAAAGACCGACCACCGCCGCCCGCGCCGCCCCGCCCGCGCCCAACAACAAAACCGGCAGGCTTGCGTCCAGCGCCTTTTTCGCCAACGGCGCGCTAAAACCGGGAACATCGGTATTGTCCCCGAGAATCGCGCCGCCGTCGCGGTACAACGTATTGACGGCGCCAACCGCCCGGGCGCGCCCGGTCAGCGAATCAACCAGCGGGAGCATGCCCTGCTTGTGCGGAATGGTTATGCACGAACCGCGAATATTCAACGTCCGCACCGACCGGACAAACGCCGGCAACTCACCGGGCGCTATATCCCACGGCAACAAAATACCGGGAAATCCGGCGGCCCGAAACGCCGTCGTGTGCAAAAGCGGACTCAAACTGTGGGCAATCGGATGGCCGATGATGCCGTACAATGCGGGAGAAACGTATTTTTCCATGGTTCCCGGGACGCTTTCATACAAAAACAACACAACCATACTACCGCCATCCGCCGGCGGCGTCATGCTTTTTTCCGGACGTTCTGGACTTGTTCCGCCGCTCCGGCTACACTCATGAAATATTTTTGCACAGGAGCGCGATCGCATGATTATGTATCTGGTTGGTCCGCGCGCGAGCGGAAAAACATCCGTCGGCGGCCAATTGGCCAAGGCGTTGAACATCCCGTTCGCCGACACCGACCTTGCCCTGGCCGCCGCCCGCGGAATGCCGATTGCCGAGGTCGTCGCGCAAGAAGGATGGGAAGGATTTCGCGCGCACGAATGCGAAGCGCTTCGGAATGTCTCCAGCCCGCCCCGCATCGTCGCCACCGGCGGCGGCATCGTGCTTGACGCGGCCAACCGCCGCTTCATGCGCGAGCACGGAACCGTCCTCTACCTGTCCGCGCCCGCGACCGTCCTTGCCGCACGCCTGGAAGCGCAACCGGATCACAACAGCCGCCCCAGCCTGACCGGCAAATCAATCGCTCTCGAAGTGGAAGACATCCTGAAGGAACGCGATCATCTCTACCGCGAATGCGCGCATCATGTGGTGGATGCGGCGCGGGAGACCGAAACAATCGTGCGAGAGATCATCAGCCTTGCCGGGAAGTGATTACGCGCCGCCTCCGTACTCTTCCTCAAGCTCGCGGTAAAACAGGCGCCGCCATTCTTCTCCCCGCTCGCGATTCATGCCGAGAAGCGCCAACAAGAGCGGCGCGTTGTCGGAGACATCGCGCGGGCAACGATGGGCGTGAATGCCCTTGATCGTATCCTGATTGTACTCGAACGGATAGAGCCTGCATACGAGGGGACGAACTTCAAGAGGCAAGGCGCACCCGTCCGGACGGAGAAAACAACAATCGCCGTTCGCGATCTGGCGCAACACCAGCCTGCCCCGGGGATGCGTGAACGTTTTATACCACAACGGATCAATGGACATGTCGGGAGGAACCGGACGAGTCCCGGCTGCTTCCCGTTCGTAAAATTCGTCGTCCCCGCTCCATTCGAGAATACGGCATTTGTCGCCTTCGGTCAAAAAAATCCGGCTGAGCTGACAACAGGACGGTCCGCTTTTCGCGCACTCCGCGCACACGCCGGGATTATTCACAAACCCGCCGTATCAGGATAGGTAAATACTTTGTCTTCATAATTCCTCATGGTGACCACGCCTTCGTCATGCTCCACAACATACTGGGGCAGAAGCGGAATTTTACCGCCGCCGCCCGGCGTGTCAATCACATATTGCGGCACCGCATAGCCCGAGACATGGCCGCGCAACGATTTGATCATGGCAAGCCCCGTCTCCACCGGCGTGCGGAAATGGGCGCTCCCCCGAATCGGATCGCATTGATATAGATAATACGGCCGAACACGCAACCGCATCAGGCCGGTCATCAAGGAACGCATTATCGACGGCGCATCGTTTATGCCCTTGAGCAGCACCGTCTGGCTCCCCAGCGGCAAACCGGCGTCGGCCAGCCTGGCGCACGCCTCCGCCGTCTCCGGCGTCAATTCCGCCGGATGGGTGAAATGCAAACTCATGTACAACGGGTTGCATTGCCGCAAAATCCGCATAAGCGAACCGGTCATGCGCATCGGGAGCACGGCCGGCGTTTTGGTGCCGATGCGAATCACCTCCACATGCGGAATCGCGCGCAAACTCATGAGCAGCCATTCCAGCGGCTCGTCGGGCAGCGTCAACGGATCGCCGCCGGAAACAATAACGTCGCGCACTTCCGGGTGTTCCCGGATATAGAGAATCGCCTTCTCCCAGTTGGCGCAGCAATAGCGGGTCCGCTCGACCTTGCCCACCAGGCGCGACCGGGTGCAATAGCGGCAATAGGCCGAACAGTATTCGGTCGCCAGAAACAACACGCGATCGGGATACCGGTGAATAAGCCCATGAACCGGACTCTGCCCTTCCTCGCCCAACGGATCCGCCGCCTCGCCGGACGACACGGCAAGCTCGGCCATCGTCGGGATCATGGTGCGGCGAAGCGCGTTCTCGGAAAGAAGCGACGCATAATACGGCGTTACCGCCGTCGGCAAACCGCCGCTCGCGCCCGCCACGGCTTCCCGTTCGTCGCCGGTCAGGCCGACAATGCGGTCAAGCTCCCCGGCCGTGCGCACCGTATTCTGCAACTGCCAGTGCCAGTTGTTCCAGTCCGCATCGGTTGCGCCCGGGAAAAATCGGGCGCGAAATTCGCATGCGTTCGGGCTGATGGGGAAGTTGGCGTCCTGGACGGCGACGGGGTCGGGTGCATCGGATGGTTCGGGGGGCGGGGATTGGGGACAGCCGCAATCGGCATCGCGGTGCGCCATTAAAACGGAAGATTCGCTCGTGCGAGACCGCACCGGAGGTTCGATTTCTTGCGACAAATCCGAATCAAACGTACTGTTGCTCTCCACTGTCAGCTCCTGGGTGGACACGCCGCGAAAAAACGCATTTTCCCATTCCTTGTTCTTTAAGCAATTCATTCCCCGTGTCAATGCATTATTGTAAATAAATGTCGCTTTTCCGTAAACCCCCTGTTCACTTTTCAGCAAACGCCCCGGCTCACTCCTCCGATATCCTGATGTCGTCGATGCGGAGTTCCAGGCGCGGCGGAGAATAAAACGTATTAAGCGCCGGCGTAAACACAATATCCAGCAACTGCCGGCCCGCACCCTGCAAAACCGGAAGAAGGGCCATGTTGTTGAACACCACCGCCCGATACGCAATTCCACCCTGCGCCACGTTGAAATGAAAGTGTTGCCTCTGCGCGCCCATCAACTGAACCGTTCCGGCCACGCGGACGCCGCGCGTCAAAAATTTCGGCCCCGGATTGCCCTGGCCGACCGGGCGCAGCTTGTCCATTTCCTCGACCAGCCGGAAATTGACGTCGGACA
>DAIPJX010000266.1:0-3075 GCA_036770065.1 Planctomycetota bacterium | reverse complement strand
GGATTTTTCAATCGCCTGGCGATACCGCTGGATCGCGCTCTGGAACCAGGCGGAGCGTTTTTGCGCGTCCGCGCTGTCCTGACCGGAACGGCGGCGCAATTCGGCCGCGCGGAAACACGCATCGCCAATCAAGGGGCTTGCCGGGTAACGCCCGAGTATGCCCTCGAACGCGTCGATAGCGGCGACGCGTTTGTCCCACATGTCCTTGCGCGCGCTCTCGCGTCGTTGTTGATTCGGATCGTTCGTCGAAACCGCCTCGGCCTGCTCCGCCAGGCGCTGAATGCTCCACGCCATGCGGTACCGCGCCTTGTCGGCAAGCTCGGAGTTGTCCGCCTCGGCAATCGCCAAAGACCGCTGATAGGCCGCGAGGGCCTGTTGATACTCTTCCCGATCATACAGAATTTCGCCGATGCGAAGCCAGGCCGCGTCGACAATCGGATAGCCCGGATACCGTTCCGTCAAGTCGCGGAGATCGGCCAGGATTTGGTCCTCCGCATTCCGGACCTCTCCCGACAGCGTGCGCATGGCGTCTTCGGCGCGCGCCGCCTCCGCCCGTTCCGTTTCGTCGAGGTTCATCAACTCGTTGCCGCCGGTCAGTTCCTTGTACCGGGCTTCCGCTTCCTTCGCTTCCCCGGCTTTCGGGCGTATCTGGTTCCACAGCGCCCACGAGCGCTGATACAACGCTTGCGGCACATCCGGATGATTGGGGTTTTCGGTCAGGAATTTCTGAAACGCCTTCGCGGCTTCGGCATGTTCGCCCGTTTCATCCAGTGCGGACGCACGCTCCAGTTCCGCTTTCGCTGACAGGGTATGGTCGGGATACTCCGCAAGGAACGCGTCCAAATCGGCGAGAGCGCCGTCGGCGTCTCCCCGGGAACGCTTGATTGCGGCAATCAGCGCATACGCGTCGGGCCGCAACTGGCTTTCGGGAAAACCGTCGACAACCTTCTTCGCCGCGGCGAGCGCGCCGTTCGGGTCCGCCAAATCGCGCTTCGCCCACGCCAACCCAAACCAGGCGGCATCGGACAACTCGCCGGACGCATCGGCCTTGATGCTGTTTTCGTAATCGGACAGCGATTCTTTTTTCAGGCCAAGCGCATACTTCGCCTCGGCGAGATAATAATAGGGACGGCCGAGGTTCAATCCTTCCGGCGGTTCGCTTATCACAGCCTGCAACTGGCGCAGCGCTTCCTGCAACAGCCGTCGGCCGGCGGCGGCATCCGTTTCCTGTTGACCCTGGCGCAATACCAGCGTACCAAGCCGCAAATGCGCATAGCCGGTGGTGGAGCCGACCTTGTTTTTCCCAAAGCGCTGGCTTGCCGCAAGCGCCTCCTCATACCTCTTTTGGGCGGCGGAAGCGTCCTTGCCCGCCTCGGCTATTTCGCCAAGGCGGAGCAGCGCCATGGCGGATTGCGGCATATCGGCGAATTTATCGGCGATTTCAGTATAGAATCCGGTAGCGCGCGGATAATCCGAGGTGAAATAATACGACTCGCCCAAACGGAACAAACTGTCCGCCGCATACTCCCTGGCGCGCGCCGAAAGCGCCGGATCGGGACGGCCCGCCGCGCTTCGCCAGTTTTCCGCCCACAGCCCGCCCTCGGTCGCGAGCCAACGGTACCGCTCACGCGCTTCCGCCGTTTCGTCAAGCGTCAACAAATAATCGGCCAATGCCCATGTGGCTTGCAAGCGAACTTTCGCGTCGGGATACTCAAGCGCTTCCCGAAGCGCCGAGGCGGCGGCGCGCAAATGCGGCTCCGCCTCGCCTTCGTTCGGTTTTTCCCTGGAAATCGCCCGCTCCGCCAATGCCTGATGGTACAGTGCCCACGGAGCCCGCTCGGAATCGGGCCAGCGGGAAGCGACAGCGGCAAACATTTCGGACGCTTCCCTGTATTCCTCCGCGTCCAGCAACACTTCTCCCAAAAGCGCATACGCCTCGCGCTCTTCATTCCCCAGCTTTCCGCTCGCAATGGCGCGACGGAAATACTGGACGGCATCGGCCCCCATTTTCTTCTGCATTTCGGCATACCGTTGGCGTTCGGATTGACTGCCCGCATTCTCCGAACGCTCGCGCGCCACCTTCGCCTGTTCCTGCCAGAGAGTGCCGAGACGGAACCAGGCAAGCCCGTTCAGCTCATGGTCGGTCGCCCTGGCGACTTCGAGAAGCGGTTCGGCGGCCTTCTGGCTATCGCCCGCTTCGCGCCAGGCGCACCCCGCGTCGTACAGAAACGACAACGCCAAATCCTGGTCGTCGCCCGCCATTTCCGCCGCTTCCAGAAAACCTTCCGCCGCTTCCCTGACTTGGCGCAAGCCATAGTCGGCCCAGGCTATGCCCGCCCGCGCTTCGGCAGCGTATGAACCGGACGGATTCATGGCAAGCAAATCGGAAAAAGCGGCCTTGGCCTCGTCATAGCGGCCAAGCCTGTACAATGAATCGCCCAAATAATACCGGCATTCATCCGCGCGGCGGTCGGCCGGAAAATCAACCGCGAACTGGCGAAAATAACGCATCGCCTGTTCATATTCCTCCGCATCGAAATACGCGAACGCGGCGCCGGATACAGCGGAGGCAAGCAGTTTCGAATCCGGATATTTTTCCATAAAATCAACAAAATCGCCGGCGGATTCGAACAATTGCCGCGCCGCGTCCTCGCCCGCATCCATATGTTCCAGGGCAAGGCGGTACCGCGCTTCGCCGCGCCAGAGAAGAGCCGCCTCCTCCTGCTCGGGTTTGCCGCCCAGGTCGATGACGCGCGCGTAATTGTCAATTGCCTCCTGATACTTCCCGAGCCTGAACCACGCGTCGGCGGCGCCGAGACTCGCATCCGCCATAAGCTGCGCGGGCGCGCCCGGAAAATCGCCGGCGACCCGGGAATACGCGGCCGCCGCTTCGGCATTTTTCTTCTGCTTGTCCAGGCAATATCCTAAAAGAACAAGCGCCTCGGCCATCGGCGGTTTTCCCCGGTACTCTTCCACAAAGGATCTGAGTTGACGTTCGGCCAAATCATATTCGCCGCGTTCGGAAATGATGCGGCGAATAACGTCGAGTTTTTCCGCCGCGTCTTCTCCGGCCGT
>DAIPJX010000265.1:0-3080 GCA_036770065.1 Planctomycetota bacterium | reverse complement strand
ATTCTCATACGGAAAACTGTTTTCGCCTCACACGTCTTTCATACCATCTCCTTTTATTTTTTTCCCATTGGTGTGTGCAATTCCTGAAAAAAAACAAGAGCGCCCGTTCCCGCCTTCGCGGGAAAGGGTCTGCAATAATTCTATCGGCCGTTTACGGGAACTGGAACGACATATTTTACAATCCGCCGGACAAACCAGAGCGTTTCAACGCATGTACTGTCGTGAGTATGTCATAATAAACGGTACTGTCAACCGAAATACGCAGCGAACGCGGGAGATTTCACGACGCGAGCGATTGCAGGACATCGCGCGCGATGACAGCCATGCGTTCAAGCGGAAATGGTTTTTTCAAAAGGTGGGTGAAGCCGCAATCGTACAAGTCGCACTCGTGCCATTCGTCGAGCGACGCGCCGATGGCGACAATGAAGCGGTGAACGCCGTGCCGGCGAAGGTAGTAGGCGATTTCCGCGCCGTGCCGCTTGGGCAGGCGGAGATCGAGGACAAAGAGATCGAAGCGCCGGGATTGGACTATCTCCATCGCTTCTTCGCCGGTCACGGCTTCGACCACTTCCATGTGTTCATACTCCAGAAGTGCGCGGAGGAGTCGCCGCACATCGGGATCGTCGTCCACGACCAGCGCGCGCGGGAGGTGGCGGGCACGGATGTCCTTGACGAATTCACTGCCGGTGGCGTCCAGCTTCGACGCGAGGCGATGGGCGTTGAGATCGAGTCGTCCAAGGATGCGAAGCACTTCGTTCATGTCCTGGTCGGTCGATATGGCCCATTGGATGATGTCGAGATTTTCGCCGCCATTTTCGAGATGGGCGATGATTTCGTCGACCAGCTTCTCGTTTTCTTTCGCATCGCGCCGAAAGATGCCGAAATCGTTGTTGTCCAGTTCGTTCCAGAACTTTTCGCCCCGGATGTGTTCGAGCCAGTGTTCGCGGACGAACGCGTGCCAATAGCGCCGGTGCCAGTCTTCGATTGCGCCGTCGCCGATGTCATAGCCGGCTTTTTCCGATTCGATCCATTTGTGCCGATAGGCTTCGCGGCTTGCTTCCTCAAAAATGCTGTGCGGCGTGACTCCTTCCGGGAGTTGCCGTTTCCGCATGGCCGTGTTGCCGGACAAATGCCGACTTCGTAGAATAGTTTCGGTGTTTTTCATCAAGCTATCCATGGAGAACAGGAAACATCGCGTCCGCGGCATGCCGCCATTACAGAATGATACCTGTCATATCCGAAAATTCAACCATTTCCTAAAGGAGTCCGTCCAAGTCGAACACGACTCTTCCCCCGACGATGGTTCTGATTGCCCTGCCTTTGAGGTTCCAGCCTTTGAAGGGGCAGTTGCGCGAGCGGGAGTGGAATTTTTCCGGTTCGACCGTCCATTCCCGGTTCGGATCGATAATCGTCATGTCTCCCGGCAGGCCGACTTTCAAGCGTCCGCGTCCGAGTTTGAGAATGTCGGAAGGGCGGCTGGTCATGGCCGGGAGGAGTTCGGCCCAGGTGAACTCTCCGGAATGGACGAGGGTTGTGAAGACAACGCCCACGGTTGTTTCGAGTCCGATCATGCCGCAGGGGGCGTAGGCGAACTCGAGCTCTTTTTTCTCTTCGAGGTGCGGAGCGTGATCAGACGCGATTGCGTCGATGGTTCCGTTTTTCAGGCCTTTTTTGCACGCTTCGATATCGTCTTCCGTCCTGAGCGGGGGCGCGACCTTGAATACGGGGTCGTAGCCGATGATGCAGTCGGAGGTCAGCGCCAAGTGATGCGGAGTGACTTCGGCGGTGACGTTGATTCCTTCGGCCTTGGCGTGGCGGATGATTTCCACCGAGTTGGCGGTGGAGACGTGCTGAATGTGGATGTGTCCTCCGGTCAGCCGGGCGATGGCGATGTCGCGGGCGACGATGATTTCCTCGCTTTCATCGGGAATGCCTTTGAGGCCGAGCATGGTGGAGATGTAGCCTTCGTCCATCATGCCGCCGCCAACGAGCGATTTGTCTTCGCAGTGGTCGAGGATCGGCTTGCCAAGCATTTTTGCGTACGACAGTGCCTGGCGCAGCATTCCGGCGGTGGATACCGCCGCGCCGTCGTCGGAATAGGCGACCGCGCCGCCGCGCGCCATTTGCGCCATTTCGGCGAGTTCCTCGCCTTTTCGTCCCGCAGTCACCGCTCCGACCGGATACACGTTTGCGAGCGCGGCGCGGCGCGCTTCGCGCCGGGTGTAAATGATGGCGGCTTCGTCGTCGACGGCCGGTTCGGTGTTGGGCATGGCGACGACCGAAGTGAAGCCTCCGGCGACGGCGGCCATGCAACCGGATCGTATCGTTTCCTCCGATTCGTTTCCAGGTTCGCGGAGGTGGACGTGCATGTCGATAAGTCCGGCCGAAAGCACCATGCCGTTTGCGTCATGACGGTCGGCGTCGGGATCGACCGCTTCACGGGCGGCGGCTTCGTCCTTTCCGATATAGGAGATGAGTCCGTCCTTGACGGCGATGCATCCGGTGAAGTCGATGTTTTCGGACGGATCGAGCAGGGCGGCGTTTGTGATGACGATGGAAGACATGGGGGAATCCTTATTCAACGCCGGCGACAAGCTGAAGCACCGCCATGCGCACGGCCAAACCATTGGCGACCTGTTTCAAGATAACCGATTGCGGCCCGTCGGCGACTTCGGGCGAGAGTTCTACTCCCCGGTTGACCGGTCCCGGATGCATGACGGTCAGGTTGTCTTTTCCTTTGCGCAGACGCTCTTTGGTCAGGCCGAACATCTGGATGTATTCGCGGATGGACGGGAACGGGTTGCGATCGCCCTGGCGCTCGAACTGTATCCGGAGCATGTTCAGGACGTCGCATTCGCGGATGGCGTGGTCCATGTCGTGACAGACTTCGACGCCCATTTTTTCGACTTCCCGCGGAATGAGGGTTGTCGGCCCGACGGCGAGGACGCGCGCGCCGAGTTTCGTCAGGCCCCATATGTTTGAGCGGGCGACGCGGCTGTGGGCGATGTCGCCGACGATTCCGACGGTGAGTCCGGCGATTCGCCCGCGTACTTCGCGGATGGTGTAGAGATCGAGGAGCG
>DAIPJX010000264.1:0-3088 GCA_036770065.1 Planctomycetota bacterium | reverse complement strand
CGGCCGATCAATCGAATTCAATAAAAAAAAGCGTGTGTTGGACACGGACTCGCAGGGGGTTTGGGGGCGCGAACAGCGCCCCCGTATTTTTTATTCGCGCAACTTCAGGGCAGCCTCCTCACGAAGCTCCTCCGCCCATAAACGAACAAGGTGCGAATCCTCGGGCCGGTACAGTTCAAGCGCGCCATGAAACGCCATGCGTGCCTCAACATACCGCTTCGCCTTCATATACACCACCCCAAGATTATAATACACATACTCGAAACATACGGTCCCGTGGCTGTCTTCGCCGGAAACCTTCCGCTTGGAGAATTTGTCGTCCTTCGGCGCCAAATGCTCCTCGAACCACTCCTGGCCGACAACATCCGGCACCGGCGGCAATCGCGACATGTCGCTCTCGCGTTTGTCCTGCGGCGTCAAACACATGACAAGCGCGCTCTCCGCCGCTTCATAATTGCCGTCCATCGCATACATCAGGCCCGTCAAATACAAATCAATGTGACGGTTGGCTTCATTGCGCTTCCCCTGAATCAACGACGCCTGACGCTGAAGCATCGCCTCGCTCGCCTGATCATACTGAAACACCCGCCCCAAACTTTCCGACTGCGTCCGAAGCGTCTCCACCTCGATCGCAACCTGGCTCTCAACCGACAAAAGCGCCGTCTTCAAATCGGGCGACTCGGTAAAATACTTCCGAAACAACGTCACCGCCTTGTGCTCGCCGAACGGATCGCCCGTATCGCGGGCCTTCGCAAACGCATTGTCCAACGTGCTGTTTCCCTTGGTCATGGTTCGGGGCAAATACTGAATGCCGCGCTTGACCGCGTCCCAATCCTTCTGCAGCACATTAACCGCGACCAACTGTCGATCAAGGGAAAAACGGGGTCCAAGCACGCGCTTCCACATTTCCAGCTTCCGCCGTTCGCCCGCATCGGCAAACATATGCACAAACGGCTTGTACCGCGTCGGAATAAGATAATCCGCCGTCGGCAAGCGCGACAGCACCATGTCGCGAAAGGCGGGGAACTCCCGCACCGCCTCGGCATCAGGCTCCACCCCGTCGCGCGACCACCGGACAAACGCGGCCGTCAACCCGCCAAGCGCCTGCCGCGCATACGTCGGCGGAAGATCCTTCAACTCCTTCCCTTCCGGCGGCAAAAACGCCGACGGCGCAACGCTCTTCGCCGACTCAAGATACTCCTTGAACGGAACGCCGTACGCAAACTGGTTGAATTCGAGCCACGCCTCGGTCATATCCTCCAAAAGAGACGTACGGTCCGCCCCAACCGGCACAACCAGACAATTGAGAGGATAACGAATGCGGCGATCGACATCCACCTCGCGCTCCGGACCGGAATCGCGCTTGGTCTTGCCGCGTTTTTCTTCCTCGTCGTTCTGGCCGAGCTTCCTGATCTCGCGGCAATAACGCGGCTGGCCTTCGCCCGGAACAAGCACCGCCGACAACGGACCGAACTTGCGCGTCTCCCGGGTGGAAAGAATCGTGTTCGACCCGACCACCATGTCATGCAGCAAAATGGCATGGAACGTCCACGTAACATCCTCCAGGCAAATCGGATCCTCCTGCGTCGAATCCGCGCGGAAAACCGGCAACTGCGGCCTGGGCGAACGCGACTCCTCCGTGGCCCGGTTCATCGCCTTCTGCACCGCGGAAAGCAAATCCGCCAATTCGGCGATGCGGTCGTCAAGACTCGTACCCGCCCATAACGCGCGCAACTGTCGGGTCAACGCCATCATTTCGTAATTGGCGTCCTTCCACATGCCAAACAACTCACGCACAACCGACCGGCCGACGGAAGCGGCGCCCAGCTTTTTGTCCGCCTTGGTCATGATAAGTTCGATCTTCTGAATCGTATTGACGTACGATCGCCGATCGGTAAAGCTCATTTTCTCCCGGTCCAACTGATGCGACGACCCGGTAATCGTCCTGAACAAGCGGAACGCGTCCATCACGCCCTGCGCCAGGGGACCCGACAATCCGGTCGCCGCAAGCGATTTGGGCACGCCGTCCATGTACGCGTTCAGGGAATCTATCTGACGCTCCAAATCCTCGGCGAAATCGACATCGAGGCGGTCGCGATACATGTCCTGAAGCCAGGCCTCGAAATTGTACACGCGCGTCGCATGGTGGTCTGTTCCGAAACAGCGGGCAAGAATGGCCAGGCTCCTGCCAACCCGTTCCGCCTCCTCCTCGGGCAAAGCAGAACCGCCGTCGTCGGGAGGCGGCGTACCATCCTTCTCCGACCGCATCCAGGCCGCATCCAGTCTCAAGAGGGTCGGCGTCGCGCCGAAATTCAAAAACGCGGCGTCGTCAACCGAAAGATACATCGGACGATCGGGAAATGTGCAGCCGCCGATAACCGAATTCCTGGCATAATCATACATATTGTTGGCAATGGACCGGACTATAGCCCAACAACTCGGCAAAAGAGCCGAATTATCCTTCGCCGCCGCAAACGCTTTGCGCCGGGCGGCAAGCTGCTTGGGAATTTGTTCCAAATAATTCGCCATAAAGCTCTTTCAATAAGAGATGACAAATCCTATAGCCTAACACTTGCATGATCGTGTGTCAATAAAAGCCGCCGGTCGAAACCGGCGGCTTTGCAATTCATGCGGCAAAGAAGTTATCGGGAGGCCGCAGCCAATTTTTTCAGCGTTTTGGCACGCGCCTTTCTCGCCTTGCTTTTCTTCTTTTCGGCGACCCGGATAGCCTTGGCGCGCTCTTTCTCGCGTTCGCGATCTTTGCGCTTGTTCTTCTCCGACGGCTTTTCGTAGTAGGAGTGCTTGCGCATGTCGCGAGTCAAGCCTTCGCGATCACAGATCTTCTTGAAACGACGAAGCGCTTTGTCCAGGCTTTCGTTGGGCTTCAATTCTAAACGAATCAGGTTACTCACCCCCCTTCCGGGCACTACTTAAAAAAGCCGCCGAAACAAGTCCGGCAGCGGGTCAACGAACAAACAGCGCAAAAAAACGCGCCGAAACGGCAATTCTCCCCGCGAACCAGCAAGCTGTCAAGGGATTTTCACAAAAAATCTTTTATTTCCCCAACATTCCTGATATAAACGACAGA
>DAIPJX010000263.1:0-3110 GCA_036770065.1 Planctomycetota bacterium | reverse complement strand
ATCGCCACATTCATAAACGCGAGCGGCGGGCAATTCGCGTCATCCACCAATGCCGGATTCGGATTGTGACTGGCGCAAAAACTGACGACGGGATTTTCTCCCAAGTCCCGATTCACCGTCGCAACCAGCGTATCCCTGCCAGTCAAGCGCACTTTTCGAATCGGCGCGCCGCCCGATGCGTCGGCAATGGAAAGCGACGACATGTCGCCCGAAACCGGACGCAATGCGCCCGAAACATGGGAAAATTGTATCACGACGGATGTTCGACCGCCTTCTTCAAGCCACGCGTCATAAAAATCGGGACAGCGCCACGGCGTCTTTTTTCCCTACACCAACCCAAGCGCGGCGCGCCCGGCGCGTTCCCCAATCATGGCGTTGCCGGCGGCGGAAATATGAATCCCGTCCGAAAGCCCCGCGTCGAGAGTGGGAATGACGGCAACATTGTCGATATCGTGCCCGGCCGCGCGCTGCGCTTCGCGGATATGGCCCCACAAGAGGGACTCGCCCGGCTTGGCGACGCCGATAACGCGGTTCAACTGGCATATGACAAACGGCAGGTGCGGCGCTTCCAGGGCATTTCGCATATTCCCGATATGCCCGGCCAGAGCGGTTTTGTAGTTCCGGGCCGAACCCTCGCGGCGCGAGTCGGCATTGCCTTGAAACCATACGCATCCGGCAAAGGTTCCTGGAGGATTTTTCGGTTTCGGCAGCAGGCGAGGCCCGCCGTCAAGCAGGCTGAAATTGGCGAAATCATACAAAGACGTCGCCGTGTGCAGCATTTCCAATAAATTGCCGAGGGCAGGGGACGCCATGCTCTTTTTCGGGTTGTGCCAGTTCTCGAGCGATGTCCCTTCCTGCGCCGCGGGAATCAAGCCGATGGGCAGCCCGGTCTCTTTCCAAAGCAATCGCCCGAACGTCAACCACGGGGAATGCGCCGGCGCGCCGGATGAAAAATAGCGGCTGTTTCTGAGTCCGGTGTTGTCGTGAACGGGATGGCTTGCCATGCACCAGCGTTCGTTTTTCCTGAACATATGGACGCCGGGAACGGGTTGATCCTCGACTGCGCCATGGCCGAACCCGAGCGCATTGTCGTCGCCGGCGATGATCCATAGATCGCCGACGCCAAGATGCTGGATGGTATCGCCGGCCAGACGCCACGAATCGTCGGCGCTTGCCGCGAGCCGCGTCTCCAGGCGGTACGGGCCGCCGGCGGGCACATTTTCCAGGACATGCCGCCAGGTGCGGTCGGGACTGGTGTCGGCGGCGTGCCAATCAAGATGTTCGGCGGCGGGCCGTTGGAACGTTTCGTCCACCAGCCGCACTTCGACCGTTCCCATCCGGTCGGACGGTTCCAGCCATGTTCCCGCCAGCGGGATATCGGCTTGATTGTCCAGGCGGCGTTGCAGTATTTGCCAATCCGATGGTCCTTGCGTGATGCGAACGCCAGCCAAAGCGGCTCGTTTCATGGCATATTCCTTTTATTTTTTTTGTTCTCGGCCAGATGGTTGAAATAGAGCTTTGTTTCCGATACGACGACGCCGGAAAGGGCGACCAAAGCGATAAGGTTGGGGAACGCCATCAAGCCGTTGGTAATGTCTGCCACGGTCCAGACGAATCCGAGCGGCAGAAAGGGACCGACTCCGACAACGATGACATAGCCGATGCGGTACGGCAGAGTCGCTTTGACGCCGAAGAGGTAGGAAATGCAACGCTCGCCGTAATATGCCCAGCCAAGAATGGTGGTAAAGGCGAAGAGCGTCAGGCACACGGTCATGAGGTACGAACCGGAGAGAGGATATGCGGTCGACCATGCGGCTTGGGTCATGAGGGCGCCTCTTGCCGGTCCCGTCCATGCGCCGGAGAGAATGAT
The DNA here is from genome assembly GCA_036770065.1 of Planctomycetota bacterium. GTDB lineage: Bacteria > Planctomycetota > SZUA-567 > SZUA-567 > SZUA-567 > JAJBSZ01. The sequence continues at coordinate 1,240 of DAIPJX010000263.1, read as the reverse complement.
GGAAAGCCCGGTGATGCTGCACACGACCATGGTGTCGAGAAATGTTCCGGTCATGGAGATGAGTCCTTGTTCCGCCGGCCATTTTGTTGTGGCGGCTGCGGACGCGATTGGGGCGGACCCGAGTCCGGCTTCGTTGGAGAATATGCCGCGCGCGACGCCGCTTCGGATAGCGTTTGCGAACAGTGCGCCGCCGAATCCTCCGGCGATGGCGTGGCCGTTGAAGGCGGAGTACAGGATAAGGTCGAATGCTGCGGGGATTTGGCTCCAATGGAGAAGAATCATGCCAAGCCCGAAGATGAAGTAGACAACGGACATGAACGGAACGACGGCGGATGAGACGGTGGCAATTGATTGCAATCCTCCCAGAACGACAAGCGCGACGATAAGCGCCAGGATGATGCTTGTCCAGACCGGGTCGAGTCCGAATGAACCTTGCATTGCGTCTTTGATTGAGTTTGCTTGTGTCGTGGTTCCGATTCCGAGTATTCCTGCTGCGGCTCCGAAGAAGGCGAAGAGCTTTGCGAGCCAGAGCCATTTTTCTCCCATTCCCATTTCGATATATCGCATTGGTCCGCCGGACATTTCGCCTTTTTTATCAACGGTTCGGTATTTGATGGAGAGGAGTCCTTCGGCGTATTTTGTAGCGATTCCGAGGAAAGCCGCGGCCCACATCCAGAAGAGCGCGCCTGGACCTCCTGCGGCGATTGCGGTGGCGACGCCGACGATGTTTCCGGTTCCGATGGTTGCTGCGAGTGCGGTGCAGAGTGATTTGAATGAGGTGACGTCGCCTTCTCCTTCGTTTGGCGCGGTGAAAATGAGAGCGAGTGCCATTGGTAGTTTTGTAATCTGGAGCACATTTAAACGAACGGTGAGCAAGAGTCCGGTTCCCATGAGCAGGACGAGCATCGGCAGTCCCCAAATGGCGTTATTCAACGAGTCGAGCCAGCTCATTATCTGTTCCATATTTGTTCCCCCGGGCGAACGCAACATAAGATGTATTATCGGACGTTGGATTTACATTTCGCAAAAGGTTGGCTAAAGTTGTCTGATTATAAAGTCGCACCACTCTCGATAGTTGCTATAGCGTTTTTTAAAGTATGCAGTGATTCGTCATAGACTTCATTTGCATATTGTTTGAGATTGTCGCACAAACAATCATACTTTTCGGGAGACATTTGCATTGCTGTGGTCATAGCCCCGAACAAGTCTCCGTCCGTGTACATGATCGCGTTATCTTTAG
>DAIPJX010000262.1:0-3113 GCA_036770065.1 Planctomycetota bacterium | reverse complement strand
GCCCATGTGGGGATGTCAGATGAAAAACGTTATAACGTTTTTACAAAAAATAGAAAATTTCATATTGGCGTCGTCATTCATCGTGATGAGCCTCGCCGCGTTCGCGCAGGTCGTCAACCGCAACCTGATCGGCGCCGGCATATCCTGGTTTGAGGAACTCGCCCGCTATTGCATGGTCTATATGGCTCTCCTGGGGACCGAAGTCGGTCTGCGCGACGGCACCCAAATCTCCATCTCCGCCATTGTCGACAGGTTCAAGGGCGCGCCAAAAGCTCTGCTTTCCATATTCGGCAAGCTGGTGGTCGTCGCCTTCTCGGCCACCGTCTTTTACCACTCATGGAATCCGATTATGAAACAAATCAAGTTCGGGCAATTGTCCCCCGGCCTGGAAATTCCCATGTATATTCCCTATGCCGCACTCCCCCTGGCGTTCGGCATTATCACGCTCGTTCAGTTCGCCACCGTCGTCGCCATGATTGTCGACCTCGCCGGCGGCAGGAAAGAACCGTCTGAAGGAGGGGCCGCCTAATGGATACCTCCACCATCGGATTCGTTCTGTTTGGAACGCTCGGTTTTCTTTTGGTCGTCGGCGTGCCTATCGCCATGTCCCTGGGCGTATCGTCGGCGATTTGCCTTGTTATTATGGATCTGCCGCTGGCCGCCGTGCCGCAGCGCATTTTCACTGCGCTCGACGCCTATTCCATTATGGCCATTCCATTCTTCGTCCTGGCCGGAAACCTCATGACCAGCGGCGGCATATCCCGGCGGCTGGTCGAATTCGTCAACTCGTTCGTCGGACGGGTGCGCGGCGGCATGGCCTATGCCATGGTCATGGCCTGCGCCTTCTTCGCGGCCCTGTCCGGTTCCGCGCCCGCAACCGTCGTCGCCATCGGTTCGACCGTCTATCCCGAGATCGTCCGCCTCGGCTATCCGAAAGAACGCAGCGCCGGCCTTCTGGCCGTCGCCGGCGGCCTGGGACCGATTATTCCGCCCAGCATTATCATGGTCATCTACGGCACAATCACCAATTGCTCGATCTCCAACCTGTTCTCCGCCGGCATTGTCGCCGGATCGATGATCGTCGTCGTTCTGGTTGTCGTGGTCAGCATATTCGCCGGAAAAGAAAATTGGCCGAAACACGATGAAAAATTGACCATCCTCAGCTTCATCAAAAGAACGGTTATGGCGATTCCCGCCTTGATGCTGCCGGTCATCATTCTTGGCGGCATTTATTCGGGGATCCTTACCCCGACCGAATCGGCCGCCGTTTCGGTTATCTATGCGTTCCTGGTCGGCGTCTTCCTGTACCGGGCGATTCCGATGTCCGATGTTGTGCCGATTATCGTCAATTCGGCGAAAAGCAGCGCGATGATGCTGTTCATCATCGCCACCTCGACGGCGTTTTCCTGGGTGTTCACCATGTCGGGGATTTCCGGCGCGCTCGTCAATGCGATCAAGGCGATGGAATTGTCGCCCATCGTGTTCAGCCTGTTGATTGCCTTTATCCTGCTCGTTTTCGGCACGTTTCTCGAAGGCATCGCCACCTGCGTTCTGCTGGTTCCGGTGCTGTGGCCGATTGCAAACAGCCTGGGCATCCACAACGTCCACTTCGGCATGATCGTCTGCATCTCCAACGTCATCGGGACAATGACCCCGCCGGTGGCCGTCAACCTGTTCGCGGCGTCGACAGTGTCGGGACTGAAAATGGGCGATATCGCCAAAGGCGAACTGCCGTTCTTCATCGGCTATAATCTTGTCTTTTTCCTGATGGTTCTGTTCCCCTGGTTCAGCACCTTCTTTATCTAGCGGGATCGTTCGGCGTGGGTGTGCGGATTCCGCATGCCCATGCTTTTTTGTGACGGGAGATTTTCATGGGACGAATAATACGCGGCCACGACAACGACAACGAAGCGATTATCAATGCGGGCGACGCGACCTTGCCGCGCACCTATTTCAATATTGTCCGCCTGAAAAAAGGCGAAACGTTCACCACGTCCGTTCCCGGATATGAAACGTGCTGGGTCGTTATGGGCGGCACGTGCGATATCGACGTTGCGGGCAAGAAATTCGATTCGGTCGGCAAGCGGGAAAGTATCTGGACCGACCGCCGCGCCGACTCGGTGTATGCGACGGCGGGCGCGTGGGTCACCGCGACCGGCGGTGAGGGGGGCGTTGAAATCGCCGTGGCCGGCGGTCGTTGCGACAGGGAGTTCCCGGCGTTTCGCGTCAAGCCCGAGGAGGTGAAGCCGGTCGAAGTCGGATCGCTCGACACGCATTCGCGCCGCGTCATTCATCACATTCTTGGCGCGAAGGACGAGGGCAGGACGGGGAACATCCTGATTAGCGAATTGTACGCCGAACCCGGCTGCTGGTCGGGGTATCCTCCGCATAAACACGGAAACGACATCCCCGCCGGTAAAACATCCTGGACCGAGACCGGTTTCGAGGAAGTGTACCACTACCGTTTTAATCCCGACAACGGCTTTGGCGCGCAGTTCAATTATCTTCCCGACGGCAGCGGCGGGGTGACCGACACGCATAACGGCGACACCTTCCTTATTCCCAACGGCTATCATCCCACCGTGACGTCGCCGGGGCATGCCTGTTATGTGTTTACGATTTTGATTGGCCACACCCAGCATTCGCTGGTGCAGAATTTCCAGCCTGAGTTCCGTTACCTGTCGAAAGTTTTGCCCGGCGTGCAGAATATGGTCGATTTGTTTACCGGCGATCAGAAATAACGCTATCGAGCATTAACGGCACACATAAAGGAAAACCTTCCCGTGCGGGAAGGTTTTTCTTTTTGGTTGGCTGTATCAATGCGTTATGCGCTACTGGTACAAGTCGCCCAATTTCTTTTCCATAATGATTTGTTTGTAGTTCTTATCGTCCGCCGCGATGGTTTTGTCGTAATCTTCGCCGCCCAGGAAATCAATGGTGGCGCCGAGCTCGGCGATCTTTTCAATAAACTCGGGATCCTGGGATACTTGCCTGAAGATGTCCTCAAGTTGCTGAAGAATTTCTTTCGGCGTATCCGTCGGCCTTGGCCGTCATGAACTCGGTAATGCCGGGAACGCCCGCCGCGCCTGGAATGTTCTTGATAAGCAGAGGCT
>DAIPJX010000261.1:0-3120 GCA_036770065.1 Planctomycetota bacterium | reverse complement strand
ATTGTTAATTGTTAATTGTCGCTTCCCTCTCCGGGTTCCGGATGCAACCGAGCCGATTGCGCTTCCGTTTTCGTCAAGCGATGGAAATGGAGATGTCGCATGGGTGGTCCGATAATGAACAGAACTCCTTGTCGCACAATGAAAAACATCGATATTTTTTCCGAAAAGGGGAAAAATAATCCTCAAGTTTCATGTCGCGCCGCCGTAATGATACAAGCGAGAATGACACGGTCATATTTTTTTCGGGCACACTTTCTCATAAAGGAGGTGGCATATAACAAACCTGCCTGGCCGGGCGTAAAACGGCCAAACCGGCATAGCCTGGCCGGGCATGGATCGCGAACAGGCTGCATTGGAGGCGTAAAGGATTACGCCTCTTCAAAGGAATGAAAATTTACGGAGGAATTATACTATGTCTCTTGTCATCAGATCCAATATTCCGGCAATGAACGCGCACCGCAACCTTGGTTCGTCCCAGACGCAGTTGAACGGGGCTTTGCAGAAGTTGTCCAGCGGCTACCGCATCAACTCCGGCAAGGACGCGCCGGCCGATTTGGTTATTTCGGAACAGTTGCGTTCCCAGTTCACCGGCTTGAAACGCGCGGTCAGAAACACGACCGAAGCGAACAATGTGCTGTCCATCGCCGAAGGCGCGTTGAACGAGATGAACAACATCTTGAAAAAGATGAAGTCTCTCGCCATCCACGCCGCTTCCGACGGCGTCACCAGTCCCGAGCAGGTCGAGGCCGACCAGGCCGAGCTTGACTCCGGCATCAAGACGCTTCAGCGCATTGCCGAGACGACCAAGTATTCCGATCAGATGCTTCTGAACGGCAACAAGGAACTGACGTATTCGGTGCATACCAATATCGTCGGGTATCAGAACAACACGCTGGTTGACCAGGAACTCTCGGACATCAAGCAGATTGCGAAACACAATTCGCCGATCAACATTGGTTTTACGGGTTCGGGCAACGCGGCCCGCACCACCAATGTCGGCGACGCCGACTTCACCAAGCAGGCGATGAAAGCCTATCTGGAAGTCGACACGGTTCAGGGATCATTGTCGCAGGTCGATCCCGACACCGGCAAATTGCTGCAAACGCAAAAGTTTATTTTGACCGGCACCAAGGGTTCGAAAGCGTTCAGCTTTGCCGCCGGAACGGAAATGAGCAAGGTCGTCGCCGAGATCCAGAACTTTTCCGGATCGACCGGCATCGACGCCAGCCTGACGTTCAACAGTGCGCAGGCGATTCAGCGCGCGGGGGCTACCTTCGCGGGGCTTGCCAACGCGGACAACAGTGGCGACAAGTTGGGCGTCGAAGCGGTCAACGGCGACACCGACGTCGTGATTTACGACAACTTCCGCGACACCGTTCCGGGCAGTGCCAATACCGGAACCAGGGAAGTCAAGATCGACAGCATTGCCGCGGCTCCGACGTTCAATGGCGCGGATGTCGTGTACGGTCAGCAGACCGATGGTCTCGGGCGCATGTTCATCAAGATCACCGGCGCCGATACCTATGAAGTGTACAAGGACGAGTCCATGTCCGCCGAGTCGTTGATCGGATCCGGTTCCAGCAACACCGTGGTCACGGCCCGCAACAATTCCGGACTGGACGGTTTGAATATCGACCTTGCCAGCAACGGCAAATACGGCGATGTCGCGGTTATCTCGATGGGCGGCATTTCGCTGATTAGCGACAGCACCACCGGCGCCAACAGCGTCTCGGCGTTGGGAGTCATGGCGGGCACCACGGCCGCGACTTCCGCCAACTCGTTCGTCATGGGCGGCAACAGCCTCGCGTCCGGCGTGCAGTTGGGCAAGAACACCGATGCGGACGGCCAGATCCACTTCAAAGTCGAAGTCGATGCGGCCGGTCTCGCCACGGTCTATGCGTACAATGACGTCTCCATGTCGGCTGACTCGCTGGTTGCCCAGTCCGAAGTCGGAGTGGACCTCAGCACGGGCGGCGAAGGCGTCATCCTGAACTCGGTCTGGAACGACGAGCATACGGCCAACACCGGACTTGGCTTGCGCCTGGAAATCAGCGGCGGCGGTTTTACCGGCGAAGGCATCCATACCGGTTCGATAAAGTTCCTCAATTTGGGCGCGCGCATTTCGTCCAATGATTACGGCAGCGATTCGTTCATTCAGGTTCAGCAGCAGAGCGGCGGCTTGTTCACCTATTACGACAGGCCGGACAATGCCGGTTCCGCCACGCTGGTCGAATCCGGAAAAACGTATCGGCAGAACGGCCAGGACGCGACCGTCAACGTCAACGGCAGCCAGGTGAAAACAAGAGGTTTGGATCTGAACATTTCCACGACCGACGTTCAGGCCAAGATCAAGCTCAATGCCGGGCGTTCCGGAACCACGACGATAGCCCAGGCCGGATACAACGAAGGCTCCGTGTTCACCAAGAACCTCGCGTTGACGGTTGGCACGCTGGCCGGGTCGACCAATCCGAACCTGGCGGACATCACCGGTCTTTTGAACAATGCCGGTCACGTGACGAACGAATCGATTACCGGTTTCAACGGCGGCATGCGCCTTCAGCTCGGCGAGTCGTCCGGCGATCAGGACCGCACGGTTGTGTCCTTGCAGAATATGGCCGTCTCCAATCTCGGCCGCATCAAGCACACGGCTGTTTTCGACACCGGCACCGGCGTTATCGAGACGAGGATGTTGTCCCTGGACGATATCCAGAGCGGCAAAATCGCCAGTCTCTCGCAGGATCCGACTCTGGCCATGAACATTATTGAACAGGCCACGAACGACGTCTCGAATTTGCGTGCGCATATTGGCGCGGTCCAGGCCAATTTGCTGGAAACGAACAAGAACAATCTCGAAGTCGCGGTTGAGAAGATCACCGACACCGAGTCCGCCATTCGCAACACCGACATGGCCGCCGAAATGACTGAATTCACTTCGGCTCAGGTCATGCAGAACGCGGGCATCAACATGTTGGCCCAGGCCAACTCTGGAACCCAGAGCGTTCTTTCTCTCCTCGGCTAGGCGGAATTCGATGCATTGCAATAATCGGTCCCACGAGTATCATCAAGAAAAGCGGAGCGCGCACGCGCTCCGCTTTTTTCCTTTCCCGGAAATGGAGAGCG
>DAIPJX010000057.1:0-11542 GCA_036770065.1 Planctomycetota bacterium | reverse complement strand
TCAACAAAAAAAATCGCGGCCGGCAACGGCCCGCCCCGGAAATCAATAACAAAACCCCACCGATTCCGATGGGGTTCTGGATACTAAGGATGTAGTGTGAGAGACGCTGTTCCTAGAAGCCGATGCCGAAGTTGGCCATCAAACGGTGGTCGTTGTATTTTTTGCGGCCTTCGTAGGAGTATTTGAGGTCGAGTCCGAAGCGGCCCGCCTTGACGGCCTGGATGCCGGCGGTGATTCTGCCGCCCCAGTGGCCGGCGCCGACGCCGTAGACTTTCCATTCCGATCCGGTGCGGGAAGCGAAGCCGGGACGGGCGTTCCTGTTGTATTCTTTAATGTTGCCGATAGAGGTGATCATGGTCAAGTCGACGGACGGGGTAATGGTCCAGTCGCAGAAAGCGTAATTCTTGGCGAGCGTCACGCCAAGCGGCACTTCATAGACGCTCTGGCTGGGTTGGTTGATCCGGTAGCGGTCTCCCTGAAAAATGAATTTGGCTCCTTTGCCCGGATAGTATCCGTAGTCGAAACCGACGTGCGGGGTGATAAGGAAGCCGTTTGCCAAATCAAAACGCTTGCCGAATTCAAGGCTGGCGCCGAACCGGGTGCTATGGGTCGTGCCGTCGCTTTCGTACACATCAATGTTATCGTAGTAGCCATTTTTCAGCTTTTGGTTGGCAAAGCCGACAAATGCGGAGGCCTTGGCATAGTAGCCGCAGTCGAACCGGTATTCGCCGAACAGGGTAAAGCCAAGCATTTGATCGCGGACTTTGGCATAGCCGTCGTCGTCGTACATCTTGACGTTGCCGGTTTCATACGACATTGTCGCGCCGGCGGTCCAGCGGTCGGCCGCATGCTGCCAACCCAATGCGAACGCGGTCGGCGCATACTTCGTCTTGTCGACGTGTTCTCCGCCTTTGTCGCGCATGCTGACGAAGCGCTGCATGGTCGAGACGAAGATTGCGTGACGCGGATTCTGGTACGCGTTCGTGCTGAAGTCGAGGGCCTGGACGCTCGCCGAAAGCACAAGCGCCGCCACAATGGCGAACAATATTTTTCTCATGGTTTTACTCCTCTCAATAAGTGCAACAGAGCACCTACGCTACGTATAAAATATATGGAAAATTATCGGACGATACCAGATAAAAAATGAAAATGCCGCTAAAAAAAACAACTTTTATCGTTATTGTTGAATCGTACCGCATAAAAAACTTGCACCTATGCAGGGACTGACTATTGTAGTACTATACTATATGGTCTGGTCGGCGGTTGTCGTATTCCACTGAATCGGTTCAAGGAGCTTGCAATGGCGGATACCATCAAAGGTAAGGCGGTTATTTTCACACAGGGCGGTCCCACCGCGGTCATCAACGCATCATGGGTCGGGGTCGTGCAGGGACTCATGTTGAACGCCGATATTGAAGATATTTGGGGCGCCATCAACGGCATAGACGGCATTATGAGCGAAAATTTCGTCGACCTGAAAGCCCAAACCGCGGGAACGCTCCAAAACATCAGCTATACCCCCGCTTCGCAACTCCGCTCCACCCGCAAAAAACCCACCCCCGAAGACAACGCCCGGATGCTCGAAGTCTTCAAGAAACACAATATCCGCTACGCCTTCGGCATTGGCGGCAACGATACCTCGGAGTCGCTCGACATCATCAACGATCATGCCAGAAGCATTGACTACGAACTGCGCGTTTTCCACGTCGCCAAAACTGTCGACAACGACTTGATGGAAAACGATCACACCCCCGGCTATGCCTCCGCCGCCCGCTATGTCGCCAGCGCCTTCCGGGGCGTCAATCTGGACAACCAGTGCTTCGGCGGCCTGTACATCGGCGTGTGCATGGGGCGCCACGCCGGTTTCCTCACCGCCGCCGCCGCGCTTGGACGCTGCGCCCCGGACGACGGTCCGCACCTGATTTATTTGCCCGAATGCCCGTTCAATCTCGATACATTCGCCAAAGACGCGGCCGATATCTATAAAAAGCACGACCGTTGCGTCATCGCCGTGTCGGAAGGCATAGAAGACGAAAACCACACCCCAATCCTTCAGGTTCTGGCCGCAGGCGGCAGTCTGGAACGCGACAGCCACGGCAATGTCCAGTTGTCCGGCACCGGCGCCTTGGCCGACAGTCTGGTCAACTACCTCAAGGACTATTTTGAAACGAACGGAATCGTCAAAAAATTGCGCGCGCGCGGCGACACGTTCGGCTATGTGCAGCGTTCCTTCCCCGACCAAAGCCCGGTCGATCGCGAGGAAGCGCTGGCTCTCGGCAAATTCGCCGCCGCTTCCGCCCAGTCCGGCAATGTCGACGGTTCCTGCGCCATCGTCCGCGCGTCGCAAAATCCGTACAAGGCGGACTATAAGCTTGTTCCGCTCAAAAACGTCGCGGGCAAAACCCGCCGCATGCCCGACAATTTCATCGCGCCCGAAAAGAACAACGTTACCAATGCCTTTATCGACTACGCCAGGCCGCTGATCGGCGAGTTGCCGCCGATTGGCTTGCTCGACATGTCGAAAAAAGTCAAGGTTTAGCCGGACGGACGGCGTTGCATATCCAACGGTCCGGCGATGCCGGGCCGTTTTTAATGGAATTATGGCCGGTGGCGGATACACTGAAGGAATCAAGAGCGAAAAGGCGATTGGCTTGGAGTGACCATGAAACATGAAAATGTCGACTTCTCCCTGTTTTCCTGGATGAATCCGCCGGACGATATAGAAATAGGCGGCAAAAGCATTGAGTTCATGACCATGCCGGACACGGATTTCTGGCAGCGCACGTATTGCGGTTCCGGCCGCAACAACGGCCACGCGTTTCTGACTCATTTGTGGGCGGATTTTTCCATGACCGTCGTGACTGAATTCTATTTTGAAAATTCGCTCGATCAGATCGGGGTGCTCATTTATATCGACGAGAATAATTGGGCGAAAGCCTCGCTTGCATATCAGGACGAAGCGTTTGGCCTGCTTGGCAGCGTGGTGACGAACGGCGGCTATTCCGATTGGGCCGGCATGCCGTATCCGTTGGACCTTTCGGGCAGGCTCCATTACCGCGTCAGCCGGCGGAGCGGCGATTTCCTGTTTGAACAATCGCCTGACGGGCGGACATGGCAACAGATGCGGGTCTTCCATATGATGGGGGATTTGACCATTGCCAAGGTCGGCATATACGCGTGCAGTCCGGGGCCGTCGTCGTTCAAGGCCCGGTTCTCCAATATCACGGTCGGACCGTCCGGGTGGGCGTAACGGCGTTCGCGGCGGATCCGCATCGTTGTTTGCGCTTGCGCGGCCCGAAGGGACGGCTGTGCTGTTTTGTTTTTATTTTTGTTTTCATTGTTGTTATTGACGTGAGGAATGTCCGCCGTGGATGAACCAACCAGACTTGTCTGCCCCGAGTGCGATATTGTCTACCGGGTCAAGCGATTCCGTTCAGGAAAACATTACGCGTGCAAAAATTGCGGCGCATCGCTTCGTTCCCTTGACGGAACGCCCCTGTCCGAACCCGGCGACGGCGCTTTTCCGTCCATGGCGCTGGACGATCGCACGATTCCGTTCAACAACGCTTCCGGCGAACGAGCCGCTCCCGCCGCGAGCAACGTTAATACGCAAGTGCTTCGTGAACTATTGCGGCTGACGTCGCAGGCGGGAGAAACCGTCCGCGAAACCCGCGAGGAATTGTCCGGCCGGCTTGGCGAACTTGACGCAAAATTGTCCGCCATGATCGATTCGGATTCCGCCGTGCCCGAAGACGCCGGGCGCTGGATGGAACTTGAGAAGCAATTCGCCGAGATTGCGGAGCGGTTGCGGGCCCGATTGGGCGAGGCCCCGGTCTTGCCGCCGGAACTTGATCTCGACCTGTTGGCGACCAAGTTGATGGCGGGATTGCGCGCCAGGGCGTCGTATCCGGACGAGGACAGCGGAACGGTTGTCGATGCGTTGGCCCGCGTGGCCGACGAATTGGTGCGGGAACAAAGCGCCAATTCGTCCAAACTGGAACAGCTTGCCGCAGAGATCAGGCAGTCCGTCGCCTCGATGGGCCGTCTGGAAGGTTGGCGAAACGATTTGCCGGTGCAAGTCGCGGATGAAATAGGCCGCACGGTCGAGGAGCGGGTGGTTGCGCCGATATCCGGCGCGCTCGCGCGGCAAGCGCCCGCCATTTTGTCGGAATTGCAGGACTCCAAGCTGGTCGATATCGTTTCCCGGTCGGTGCGCGAAGCCCAACGCCCGCTTTTGCGTGAAATTGTGACGGGCGGGCGCGGCGGCGTTCCGGCCTGGTTGTTTGCCAGCATTCTTTTGCCGCTTTTGCTGATCGTCGGATACCTGTTTATGCCGGGCGATACGGCCTTGACCGACAATATGCAGGCGATGCGCGCGGTCGCGGACGGTTTGTCCCGGCTTGAACAGACCGGCATGCCGCTTACCGCCGATTTGGATGAGCGGATGCAGACCATTGAGGATGTGGTGATGGATATTCATGGGCAAGCGCTGACCCATGCCAAAAACGCCGCCGCGCTTGAAGAAGAGGCGCGGAATCTGCGCACGACCCTGGCGGAGCGCGACGCATTGATCAAGGAATACAGCGAAACGCTGCAAAATCAGGTGCGCCGCCTTCGCGCCTACGAAATGCGCCTAACCCGCCTCGGCGTCTCGCCGGAAACAGTGGCGGACTAGCCCCCGCCCGCGGCATGCCGCTGCGCCGAGATGTCGGCGTCGGCGAAACGTCTTGGGGGAGAAAACCTTTCTGAAGAAAGGTTCTTCTCCCCCAAACCCTCTCTTTCCAAAGACTTTTAGCCCGCTCTCGCGCCCGGCATAGGCTACAGATGAACAGAACGCCTTATCTGTGCCATGTGTCGGGCGCGAGAGCGGGCTAAAAATTTTTGGGAAAAGGGAGCTTGAGGGAAAAGGACCTTTTTTAAAAAGGTCTTTTCCCTCGAAACGTTTCGCTGATGCCGACATCTCGGCGCAGCGGCATGCCGCGGGCGGGGGCTAGATGAAGCGTATCGATGTGGTTTTAAGGAATTTGTCCGACAGCGCGTTTGCGATGCGCTTGATGATATTGCGGCGGATTTCCAAATCGACGGGCAGGTTGGGATCCTGATGCGCTTCGTTGATGCGTGTGCCGACGAGGAATTCGATAGCGTCGGAATCAAGCAGCAGGTCGATAAGCCGTCCCGCCGGATCGTCGCTTGGCGCTATGTCCCCGTCCTCCAGCCTGCGCGCCACCTGGGTCAGGGTCAACACGCCTTCGGTCACGAGTTCGACGCCGTCGATTATTGAACATGGAGGCAGTTTGGAACCGCGCTTGGGCAGTTCGGTGTCGATTCGGCAGCCCCATTCCCGCGCGATTAAATTGGCGGTCGACCCGCCGCAAATCGCCTTGCGCCCCGGAAACGCATCCAGGGTGGCCGCGCACTCGGCATCCCGTTCTTCGTCATAGGGCGGCCCCGACAGAACCATCAACCGGCGCGGATGGCGGAAATACATGACGAGGCAGCTCGTATCATCATACGGTTTTCCGCCCGGTTCCAGACTCATCGATTCTTCGACAATCGCTTCCGACAGTTCGCGGCTGGAAATGGTCGGATTGTCTCGGATTTTTTCCACCGCGAAATCGGACAGCCCGTCGCGCCGCCAGCCGAGTTTGTACGAAAGCGTTCCGAGTCCGGCCTGAGTCACGCCGTCGGAACAGACGATCAGCCTGTCGCCGGCATTCATCGATGTTTCGGCAATCCGCATGTGACGATTGGGAAAGCGCTTGGACGTCAGCACCCTGCACGGCGCTTCCTCGGGCTGTGCGCCCCGGAGCAGGATGAACTCGGGATTGCCTTCCTCGACGATTCTGGTCAGGCCCTCCTGATCGCAATCGACGATGGAAAAGGTGGCATAGCTGATTTTTCGCACCTGGCATACCGGAAGCGACTCCATCATCACTTCGCAAAAACGCAGAATGTCCGTTCCGGCGGCGACAAAGCGAAGCGCCATATTCGCCGTCATCGACGCGAGAATGTTCGCCTTGACGCCGCTGCCCAGGCCGTCCGACAGGACGGCGATAAGCCTGCCTTCGTTATGAAACCGCTTGGAAACGAATGCGTCGCCGGCGACGTTTTGATTCCATTTTTTACAGCTATGGTGGTGGACGTCGATAAACAGCGGTTCCTGGCTCATTTTTCGGCCTCCCCGGCGTCGTCGCCGTATCCTTCGGCGATGGAGGAGAGGAGGATTTCCGTGTCGGCCATGTGCTCGCCCAGACTGCAGGCGATTTCCTGCACGGTGGCGATGTTGCGGTTGATGACTTCGCGCGCGCGTTGGGCGATTTGGTCGCGGCGGAGTTCGTTTTGGGTTACGTCGTCGATAATGGCGCCGACGGTCTGGTATTTTTCAATGATGAAAATTTTCATGTCCAGCAGTTTGTCGTCGATTTTGAGCCGTTCGCGGCGAATTTCCTCGCCGGAACGGAGCGCGGCTCGGAGCAAGTTTCCGATAGGCAGTATATCTTCGACGCCGGCGCCGGCCATGCCGGGGTTTTCGTCGAAACGCGGCAAAAATTCTTCGCCGGCGATGGCGGCGAAGGGGCGGTTGGATTCGATGATCTTCAAGTCCGGGCCGACGATGACGACGCCGCTGGGCATGCAGCGGAGCAGGGCGTTGGCTTTGCGCTGGGCGATTTGCCGCATGTAGGACGCACACATGGATATTTCGGCGTCGCCGGAGAGCAGGGCTTTCGCGAGTTTTCGGCAGGTGTCGTAGCCGCAGGCGCCGCAGTTCAATTCGTCGTCCTGGGTGGTTTTTCCGACGCGCGACAGCGCTTCCGTAATCGCCGCCTCGCTCCAGGTGGGTTGCGGCACGACGGCGGGGTGGTATTCGAGTCCGACCCGGAGTCCCGGCCTGGGGCCGCCCGGGCCAATCGACGCGTTTTCGCGCACGGCGAGAATGCCGTCTATGGGTGAGGGATCCGTCGTCGTGCAGGGTCCGTTGACGCAACCGCCCCGGCAGGCCAGGCCCTCGAGGAAAAACGGCGGCGACATGTCCCGGCTACCCAATTCCCGAAGCGCCACTTGCAACCGTTTCAGGCCGGAAATCGACTGCATGCGGACGTTTTTCGGGCAGCCGTAATGGTACAGCGTTTCCGCCATGCCGCCCTCGAGCGGATACAGCGCCCCCTCCGCCGCCCGTCCGGGAACGAAAACGTCCTCGGAACCCGGATTGCACAGGTTGGGTTGTATGCTCCGTTCGGACAGCCATTGGTCCAGTTCGACAAAGGTCAGGGCGATATTCATCATTTCGGGATACCGGTCCGCTTCGGATTTTTTCGCGGCGCATGGACCGATGAAAACGACGGCGATGTCGTCGCCGAATTTTTCGCGGAGCATTTTGCAATGGGTCAGCGCGGGCGAAGCGATTTTGGTGATGTTTTCGGCAAGGTCGGGGACGTGCTTCCTGACCAGGTCCACCATGGCCGGGCAGGCGCTGGACAGGAAAAGGCCTCCGGAGACGTTGGCCAGTTCCTGCGCCAGCGACGCGGAGACTTCCTGCGCTCCAAGCGCCGTCTCCGACACGCCGGAAAAGCCGAGGTGGCGCAGGGCGGCTATCAATTGCCCGCTTGACCATTCGGGGTGGGCCGCGACCCAGCTTGGCGCGACGGACGCGTAGACGCGCGTGCCCGACTGGATGAGGAATTTCACCCTGCCGATGTCGCTTCTGAGCACTTTCGCGCCGGACGGGCATATGCGCACGCAGCGGCCGCAGGCGACGCAGCGTTCGGCGACGATATAGGCTCGGTCATTTTCGACCCGAATCGCCTTGACCGGGCATTCGCGCACGCATTTGTAGCAATCCTGGCATTCCGTCTCTTGCGTATAAACGGGGAACAGGCGTTCCATGCGGCATTCTCCTCTCTTATTCCATTTCATTGAGGCGGCAGCGGACCAGGAGCTCGGCGAGGCCCGCGGACAGATCTTCGCGTTGCACCATGACGGTGTCGGGTACGGTGAGCATAATGGGAGCAAAGCTCCAGATGCGCGTGATGCCGGCCGCCGCCAGCTTGTCCGCGACCGACTGCGCGGCGGAGGCGGGAACGGTGATGACAGCGGTTTTGACATGCAATCGTTCGATAAGCGATTCGGCCTTGTCCAGTTCGAAAACGCCGATTCCGTGGACTTCCTGTCCGGTCCGGTTGGGGTTTGCGTCGAATGCGGCGACGAAGTTCAATCCATGACTGCGGAATCCTTCGTAGCCGAGCAGGGCGGAGCCGAGGTTGCCGACGCCGACGAGAATGGCGTCGTTGGGGTTGTTCCATCCGAGGAAGTTTTCAATATCGTCGATGAGGGTGGCGACGGTATAGCCGACGCCGGTTTTGCCGACCGCGTTGGTCATTTCGATGTCTTTTTTGACTACCGGGACGGGATGGCCGGAAATCTCCGCCAGGGTGACGGCGGAAATGATTTCCCTGCCTTCTTTTTTCAGGCGGCATAGCAGATTATGGTAGAAAGGCAATCGCCGAATCCCGGGCAGACTTCCCACTCTCGGGTTTGTGCTTTTATTCGTCATGCAGTCTCCAGCGCAGTGCGCTTTATTGGATATAAATATATCTATCTTTAATATACACGACCGTCATGACTTCGTCAATATCTGTCCGTGAAAAGGGCGTGATGAGGGAGGCGGGCGATGCGGTGGCGGAGCGTTATTCCGCATCGGGAGACAGGCGCGCCTTGAAATACCCGTTGGCGCAATAGATCGCGCCGGCGGGGTTGTTGGCGAGGGCGCGGTCCTTGACGACAAGCGTTGTCGCCAGTGCGTCGGAATGTTTGTAAAACAGGGAATCGTGGCCAATGCACAGGCCGAGGGCGATATTGAATTCGGTTTTTTCCGCGTTCAATATTCGGGCTTGCGCGATGGGATTGCATATGGATTCGTGGGTGCCGGGGCGGATGACGCACTCTTCCGGAATGCCCGCTTTCTGCTTGGGAATGCCGCCTGTTTTGCACACTACCGAGACCAGTTCAATGCCGTAGTCCGCGAACAGGGGAAGGATGGCTTTTGCCTCCTGGCGCAGTCCCATGCAAAACGCCATGCCGACTTTTTTATACCCCATGCGGCGGCAGAACTCGAGCGTTTCCTTCACGCGCGGCCAACGGCAATACCCGATCTTTTCCACTTCGGCGGCAATGCGAAAAAAGCGGTTGTTTTCCTCGCTCATATATTCGTCGAGAATGTTTTCCATCAGCGCGGAGTCGCGGCCGGGGCAGTTGGCCGGCATGGCGTTTTCATCACCCTTGCGGCAGGCGAACGCGGCGCATTGTGCACAGGTAGGCATGGTCGATTCCTTATGAAGGCACGGTGGCAAGTCCGGTTGCCGTTTACAGCGATCCGCCGGTCGCTCCCGCCGCCGGCGTGAACGCATGGCAGGCGGCTTGCAATCCGGTGACCGTATGGTAGCGTTCCTTGACAATTTCTCCGAACCCGTCAACCGCCTCCGCTTCCACAAGATTGACGACCGCGCCGCCGAACCCGCCGCCGGTGAGGCGGGAACCGTAACACCCGGCAACGTCTCGCGCCGCGTCAACCAGGGCGTCAAGCTCCTGGCTGGAATTTTCGAAATCGCGACGGCTTGACTCGTGCGATTCGCTCATCAAGGCGCCCAAACGGACGGCATCGCCTTTTTCCAGCGCTTCGGCGCCGGCCAGCGCCCGGGCGTTTTCCGTCACGACATGGCGGGCGCGGCGGAAGTCTTCGTCCGAAAGGGAGGCGCGGCAACGTTCCAGTTCTTCCAGTGTAACATCGCGCAGGTGGGTGATTTTCTTGCCGGAGATGTTTTTCGCGCACACGGTCGCGGCGCGAAAACATGCGGTCCGCCGGCGGTTGTACTCGCCGTCTTCCAGGCGGTGCGGCGAGGCGGCGTCGAGAATCACGAGGCGGAGGTTGCCGGGAACGGGCGATCGGGACAGGATTTTCAAGGCGCGGCAGTCAAGCAGCAGCGCTTTTCCCTCTTCGCCCATGGAACAGGTCCATTGGTCGAGGATTCCGCACTGTACGCCGACAAAGTCGTTTTCGGCGGCGCGCATGGCAACGGCCATATCGAGCGGGCTTATTGCGGCGCCGAGCATGGCCGCGATGAAATTGCCCGTTGCCATTTCCAGGGCGGCGGAACTTGACAACCCGGCCCCGAGCGGCACATCCCCCATGACCAACGCTTCGAACGCGCCGACGGAACATTCTTGCCGACCGAGTTGCCATGCCGCGGCCATCATGTAATTGAGCCACGCGTCGGATTGGCTTTTGACGGGATTCGCCGCGTCGAAGGACGCGCCGGACTTGAATGTGAGCGAATACGCTCTGGATATGTTCCCGGGAACGGGACGCCCGACCACGGTGACGGTGCGGTCGACGGCGGCGGCCAGGGCGAAGCCCTCGTTGTAATCGGTGTGATTGCCGAGTATCTCGACCCGTCCGGGCGCATCGCCGTAAAAAAGCGGCGCATCCCCGAAAATACCGGAAAATTCTTCGGATGCGATTGCTATTCGCGGATTCATTCGGTCCCCTTTGGCGTCGGGTCAGGCGTTGTTGTTCGCGTATCGTTGGTTCTGGCGGTAGACAAACGCCAGAACCTCGGCAACAGCCGGATAGAGTTCGGTCGGGATAAGAGAGCCGACGTCGAGCTTTGCCAGCGCTTCCACCAAATCGGGATCTTCGCGAATGGGAATGCCCTGGCTTTTGGCGAGGTCGAGTATCTTGTCCGCGACATTGCCCTGGCCTTTGGCGAGGACTCGCGGAGCCGCTTCCTTGTCTTCATTGTATCGAAGCGCGACCGCAATTTGCCGCTTGCTCGGGCCGTTTTTTTCCGCCATGGGGTTTACTGGCTTTTAGATCTTCATCAGTGAAATATTGACTGCGAACGTTCCCATTTCACCCGGCTTGATCGGCATTTCCGGCAGTTCGAACTCAACCGAAACCGAGGTCATGCCGCGATAATGGGAAATCGAATAGCTGTCGCCGACGATGACCGACGGCACGCTGATGCGGTCGAAGCGGTAATCGGTCGTCGACAAGGCGGCTTTGGCCTGTCCCGCGATGATGTTGGCGATTTCGCACAAGCCGTCGAGGGTTTGGTTGTCCAGCACGTTGAGCGTTTCGCCAAGCATGCGACCGGCCATGAAGCAGGCGGTTTGATCGGATGTGGTGATGATCATCGAGCCGCTGAACGGACCGACGAAGCCGATGATGGAGGATACGTTGCCCTTGGAGCGCAAGAGCTTTGAAATGCCGATGGGCGTCGGTTTGAGGCCTGCCATCATCAAACCGTCTTTTGTGCATTTCACCAAAACATTAACCAGTTGATCGTCGACTTGTATCAAAGATTGGGCGGACATTCTGTTCCTCCGTAACGCGGGTAAAAAAAGACTATGGTTTATCGTTTCATCCATATATGGCAATCATCTTTTCATAAGGCTAAACCGAGTGCCCGACCTGTCAAGGGAAAAAAGCCTCGCGCCGAACGCGGCAGTTGGTTATTCGCCTTTTTTCCCGGATTGCCGGTCGGAT
>DAIPJX010000260.1:0-3140 GCA_036770065.1 Planctomycetota bacterium | reverse complement strand
GCGATTCGAACGGAAATGGTTCAGATTTCCATGATTTCCCTGGATTTCTTCTCCACTTCCTGATCAATCTTTTTCTCGTAGTCCTTAAGCATGTCCTGAATGTCGGTCTTCAGTTTCTTGCAGTCGTCTTCGCTGATTTCCTTCTTCTTTTCAGCGTCTTCAACCGCCTTGACGCCGTCCCTTCGGGCATTGCGCATAACGATCTTCGACTCCTCTCCCTGCGCCTTGATCGCCTGAGCCAGCTTTTTCCGGCGCTCCTCGGTCAAGGCGGGAAATGTAAGACGAATAATCTTTCCGTCGTTCTGCGGCGTCACCCCGAGATCGGATGCGAGCAACGCTTTTTCGATTTCCTTGAGAAGACCCAAATCGAAAGGCTTAAGCATCAATTGACGCGCTTCCGGAACGGAAATGGCGGCGCATTGCTTGAGCGGCATTTCGGCTCCGTAGGCGTTGACCCTGACCCCTTCAACCAATGCCGGCGTCGCGCGTCCGGTGCGGGTGAGGCGAAACTCCTTTTGCAGATGGGTGATGGATTTTTCCATGCTTTCGCGAATCGCGTTCATGACGTCGTCAATTGGCATATCGGCTCCTTTTCTTTGCGGGTATTGGGTAAATAGCGTCATTCGCCTTCGACAATTGTGCCGATCTTCTGGCCGCGGGCGGCAATCAGCGTATTGCCCGGCTCTTTTATCGAATACACGATAATGGGAATGTTGTGCTCCTGGCACATGGTGAACGCGGTTGAATCCATGACCTTCAGGTTTTCGCGAATCGCTTGGGAATAGCTGATGCGATCGTATTTCAGGGCGTTCGGGTTTTTCATCGGGTCGGCCGTGTATATGCCGTCGACTTTGGTGCCCTTGAGAATGGCTTTGCATTCAAGCTCAATCGAGCGGAGGGCGGCGGCGGAATCGGTCGTGCAGTACGGATTGCCGGTGCCTCCGGCGAGGATGACGACTCGCCCCTTTTCCATGTGGCGCTGGGCTCTCCGGCGGATGTACGGTTCCACAACCTGGTCTGCCTTGATGGCGGAAAGGACGCGGGTAGAGTAACCGAGCGCCTCCACGGCGGACTGGAGCGCCAAAGCGTTCAGTATCGTCGCCGTCATTCCCATGTAGTCGACGGTTCCCCGTTCAATGCCGAGAACGGACGATTCGGTGCCGCGAACGAAATTGCCCGCCCCGACCACGACCACGAGTTCGATCCCCGCGCTGACAATATCGCGGATTTCGCCCGCGACCATCTGGATCGCTTCCTTGTCGAATCCCGAGCCGGAGTCGCCTCCAAGCGCTTCGCCCGACACTTTCAGCAGGATGCGGCTGTACGTTGCCACGTGTTATCCTTTCGTCTCGACCGTTTCCGCGTTTTCCGGCTTCGCGGATTCGACGGGTTGCCGTATGATTTTAGTATCAACGTTTACCGGGGAATTGTCAATCATGTCCAGTCTCGCGCGAAGGACGGCGATTTCCCGGGAAAACTTTTGATTCAACAGATAAACGTCCCGTCGCGCTCTCGCCTGGACGGACAAGCCCCACAGCACGCCGGCGATTGCCGCTATCGCCGCATAGAACGCGATGTCCCGGCGTAACGCGGAATAGAGGCGCAATGGCCATGAAGGAACGGCGACGATGTCGTTGCCGTTTTTTGCCGACGCGAGGGAGAATTCGGCGTGCGTCAAAAGTTCGGAATCGAGACGGAGCAGGAAGGCGTTGCCGCCGTTTTCGGAAAAGTGGTAATAGAGCGCTCCGCACAAAAGCAGGACCACCGTCAGGAGCGCGAACGCCCCGGCGCGGCTTTCGCCGTTGTTTCCGGCGGCGAGCGTTCGTTCCATTCCGGCGTCGTCCGTTTCCGCCTCGGGAGCCGGGGCGGGTGTGCTGTTTTGCTCATCGTCCATAAAACGGCATATTCCTGCGCTTGGGTTATTCTTCCTCGCCCGCGTCCTCGACGGACGGCGCGCCGCTGGAGCCGATGGATAATTGACGGCGGAACGCGCAAGCCAGGTCCATGATGGATGTCGCCAGCTCTATCGACATGGCGACCGCTTCGTCCGGAACGGTTTTGTGTTCGCGGCAGTGTGCGAGGAAGGCGGTGCGCAGGTGGCGCGCGAAATCGGGGACGACGTTGTGTCCGTGCTTTCGTTCTTCGAGCGCGAACTCCATCCAGCCCGAAATGTTGCCGAGCAGGTTTACTTCGAGGAGGCGCATTTCCTGTTCTTCAAATCCTTCGTGGGTCAGGCGATCGCGCAACGCCGCGCGGATGATTTCAGGTCCCATGTCGATCCGGCCGCGTTCGCGAAAACGTGCGATAACCCGATCGATGGCCTGATCGAGGCTGGTGGGTTCCGGATTGATTTTCAACGGTTGGGAAGACATACATGCCCCTTCATCTTCAGATATTCATACCAATCAGGAAATTGTGCCCGCATTCTTCGTAAAATGCAAGCGTGATTTTGAAATTCCCATTCTCAACCGGAATCGGCCAGCGCGGCAAGTCTTTTGTCGACAAGGGAGAAGAACGCGTTTTTTTCATCCATATCCTGTTCTATTCCCAGTACCCATATACTATGACTATCGACAATATTATCGGTCGACTCGCGTAAAAACCGTTTTTCCCGATCCTTTTCGGTCGTGACGACGACGCCCTCGGCGTTTTTTGCCGTTTCGACTGCCTGCGCGACCAAACCGGGCGGGATCTCGCCATGATCGTTTGTCGCGAAACGGGCGATAATGCGCGCGCCCAATTGTTCAAGGGTTGCGCAAAACGCTTCGGGTCGGGCGATGCCGGCCAGCGCCGCGACCGGGAGGCCGGCGAGGCGGGAGAGCGGGATGGTTTCGCCGGAAAGCGTGTGCAACCTGGCCGGTTTGTGGCGGGCGGTGAACACGGGCGCGGTTGAAAAATGGGTGAGCCGTTCCCGTATGGCGGGCACGGCGCGGGGCGCCTGATCCGAACGGGTGACGACAAGCGCGTCCGCGTTGGCCAGTGCGGCGGGCGGTTCGCGCAACAGCCCTCCCGGAATCGTGTTGCCTCCTCCCCACGGCGCGGTCGCGTCAATCAGGACTATGTCCAGATCGCGCCGCAGGCGAAGGTGCTGAAACCCGTCGTCCATAAGCAGGATGGTGGCGCCGTCCCGGACCGCTTGC
>DAIPJX010000259.1:0-3142 GCA_036770065.1 Planctomycetota bacterium | reverse complement strand
CATTTGTGCCGCAGCGGTTGTTTTCCCACGCCGTTCCATGTATGATTGCGTGGTGTTTTTTCGCCGTTTTATAAAGGGACCGATGTGAAACGCCTGGGATGGATATTTCTTATCGCAATGACGGTTTGCCATGCCGCCGCCCTGCGCGCGGGAGAAGAGGAATCGCTGATTCCCGCGTCGGAATTGCAGGCGCTGGACCGGGCGATCTCGCGAGAACTGAACAGCGGCAATATGGGGTCGCAAACGCTGGGCGATTTGTACAGATTGAAAAACCGCCTGATCCAGCTCCGGCAATCGGCCAAAAGCGAAACCGCGCGCGCGCTCGAACCCTTGGACAGCGGCGATTCACAACGTCAACAGTTGAACCGCCTGGAGGCGGAGGCCGCCGCCGGGGGCAGGGCGGCGAAGCGTTCGCTCGCGCTGTATTACCTTTTCCTGAACGAACCGGAAAAAGCCCTGTCGCAATGGCGCGATATGGGCAAGGCGACCGAACATGATCTTTCCTATCTGCTTATTTCGGCGTATCTCGAGTTTGCGTTGGGCGAATACAACACGGGACACGGCAATCTGGAAAAAGCGCTCCGTTTTATGGAAACGCGATCGTCATTGGCGGTTTCAACGCCGATTCTGTGCGATACGGTTGCCGGCTATCGTATTTACGCCGAACGCGGGAACAAGCGGGTGATGCCGGGCGAAGACGTCCTTCTGTATGTCGAAATCGACGGGGTGGAATTTTCGTCCCTGAATGACGGAAGTTCCGAATGCAAATTGATGTTCGGGTTGAAGCTCTACGACGATAACCAGAGTGTTGTCTGGGCGGAATCGAATTACGGCGAGTATGCGCCGACGTTTTCCGGGCCTATCCGCGATCTGCATGCGGCCCTGACGTGGCGGGTGCCGAACGACTTGTCGCCGGGGCGCTATCATCTGACCGTGGAAGCGGTGGAGGATTCGACGAAACGGCGGGGCGAGGCCGTTCTCGACTTTACGGTCGAAAAACGCGATACCAACGCGGAAAAACGCCCGACCGCCGGCCTGGCCCCAATGCCGTCCCCGCAGCTTCCGCAGAGTTATTATGACGCGCAAAACGCATTTCCCGGCGCGCCGTTCGTGCCCAATCCCAATCCGTCGGGCGGCATGCGGGACACCGATATGTATAAACAGCAGTTTGATTTGTTGCAACAATACGAAAGGGGGCTGAAGGCGGAGTAATGCATATCATTCCGGCGGTTGATATCAAAAACGGCAAAGCTGTCCGTTTGTTCCGGGGGGAAAAGGACAAGGAAACGGTGTATTCCGACTCGCCCGCCGACATGGCCAGGCGCTGGGCGGACGAGGGCGCGACCTATCTGCATGTGGTGGATTTGGACGGCGCGTTTGACGGCGAGAGCGAAAATGAACCGCATATCCGGAGCATTGTCCAGGCCGTGTCCATACCGGTTGAGGTGGGGGGCGGCATTCGCACGCTGGACAAGGCGAGGCGGCTGGCCGATTTCGGCGTGGACCGGATCATCATCGGGACGCGCGCGCTTGAATCGCGTTCGTTCGTCGACGAACTCATCCGCGCGCTTCCCGGAAAAATAAATGTCGGCATCGACGCCAAGGACGGCATGGTCGCGGTGAAGGGCTGGACCGAAACGTCAACGGTCGATGCGGAATCGTTTCTCGCCTCGTTTACCGGCTCCGGGGTGAGCGGCATTATTTATACGGATATTTCCCGCGACGGCGCGCTGGCCGGCGTCAACGTTGGCGCCATGAAAACGGCGTGCCTGGCCACCGATGTGCCGATTATCGCGAGTGGCGGCGTGACGTCGGTGGACGATATCGCGGCGCTTCGCGATTTGCCGTTGTTCGGCATTATCACCGGCAAGGCGATTTATGAAGGCAGACTGACGATCGCATCCGCCATGGCGGCGTTGGAGGGGTGAGGCCGATGGCGGAACTTCTTGCTCCGGCGGGCGAACGCGACGCCGGGTATGCCGCGCTTGAATACGGCGCCGACGCCGTGTATTTGGGGCTTGACCGCTTTTCCGCCCGGGCGGAAGCGGTCAATTTCACGCCGGACGCCTTGGCCGAGTTTGTGGAATATGCCCATAGCCTGACCCCGCGCCGCCGTGTTTATTGCACGCTCAATACGCTGGTTCAGGATCGGGAACTTCCCGACGCGGGCCTCACCCTGTTCGACGCCGCCCGGTGCGGCGTCGACGCGATTATCGTGCAGGACGCGGGCGTTGCCGCGCTTGTTCGCGAGCGTTTCCCGACGCTTTCCCTGCACGCATCGACACAGATGGCGATTCATAATCTGGACGGGGCGCTCGCCGCGAAAAGGCTGGGCTTTCGCCGGGTGACGCTGGCGCGGGAACTGACGCTCTCGGAAGTGGGCGGTATCGTTCAAGGCGTCGGGCCGGGTATGGAAGTTGAAACATTCATCCATGGCACGCTTTGCTATTCATACAGCGGGCTGTGCCTGTTTTCGTCCATGACGACCGGGCGGAGCGGCAACCGGGGCAGGTGCGTGTATTCCTGCCGCGAAGCCGCGGCATGCGGCGGACGCGGCGAAACGGCGCATCCGTTTTCACTGAAGGACATGGCGCTGGGTACGCGCGTTCTGGATTTGGTGAATGCGGGCGTTGCCAGCCTGAAAATCGAGGGCAGAAAAAAAAGCCCGTTGTATGTCGCCGCCACTGTCGATTATTACCGGAAAATTCTCGACGGAAAACTTGAACCCGGCGAAGCGGAAGAATACGAAGCGCGGCTTAAAACCATTTTCGCGCGCCCGTGGACCAAACTGTTCATTGACTCGCCCAAAAATCCCGAAGCCGCCGACCCGCAGGTGGTCGGCCACCGCGGCAGTGCGATCGGTACGGTGAAGTCGCTTGTGCGAACGCCGGCGGGGCCGGGCATTCTTTTTGCTCCTTCCATGCCGGTGGAGCGGCATGACGGTTTGCAAATCGATGTACCGGGACAGGCGAGGCCGTTCGGGTTTCCGGTCAGCCATTTGTACCGCGTTTCGCAATCGTCGTTCGCGTCCGTGTTCGCGGCGAAAGCGGGCGAGACGCTGGCGGCGGCGCTTCCGGACGATGCGCCTCCGCTTTCGTCCGGCCTCTCCCTCTATCTTTCCTCATCGCAGTCGGTGAAGCGT